>NZ_PNCT01000050.1:0-17135 GCF_005887365.1 Pseudoalteromonas sp. S3785
ATCCTCAATAACACTTAATCATTTTCAGGGGCTAAACGTGTCGCTATCTGCGTTAAAAAAATTCTCATTTAGAACAACTAAATAGCGAATATTTTGCCTTGCTATCAACACGTTTTTCCGTCCTCATAATAGATCACTTACTTATGCGGATTGGTATCAGTCTCTTTGCTTACGGTGTTTTTTACCCATACGCTTTTGCATTTTAGCAAACTTTTCTTGCTGCTCAGCGTTAAGCACCTGCATTACTTGATGCTGTGTTTTTAGTTTAATTAAACCAATTTCAGTGCCTTTTTCATGGCGTGCAGCTAATAGCTCTTTTGCAGCGTTTTCGTCAAATGTTGGAGCGCTAAGTAGTGCATCCATTTTAGCTTTATGCGCTTCGCGCTGTGCTTTACGTGTTTCTTTATCAGTGCCACGTAGTGCTTTCATTTGCGTTTTTTGCGCTTTAAAAATAGCTTCAAGCTTAGTTTGTTGCTCGTCAGTTAAATCAAGCTTGTCGGCACCGCGCTCAGATAATAAAAAACGCGCTTGAGAGTGGCCTTGCTTATCGTGCATGCCGCCTTTTGCTAATACGCTACCGGCACCAAGTGTAGCCGTTGCTAGACCACAAATAAGTACTAATTTTGAAAGTGTATTTACTTTAGTCATAATCATCACCTTAATATTGGATGGATTGAATTTGGTTGTGACTGCTAAGCCAGTGAGTTAACTATACCCCTTGCAACGCAAAGTAACGCAAAGCAGTGTAAAGGTTGTGTAAAGATTCACTTTTGCACAATTTACGAAGTAAAATAACCATATAGAAACTGCCTAAGGGTTTGAAATGAAGCTATTAATGATTGATGACGACACGGGTTTGTGCGAATTACTTACTGAGTATTTAGCCGCGCAAGGTTTTGAAGTACAAAGCGTTCACGATGGCGAGCAAGGCTTAAAACTTGCTCAAGCAAACGACTACGCGCTAATATTACTAGATGTCATGCTCCCCACCCTTGATGGTTTTGAGGTACTTAAACAGCTTAGGCAAACCAAGTTAACGCCGGTCATTATGCTCACTGCAAAAGGCGAAGACTTTGACCGCATTTTTGGCTTAGAGCTTGGCGCTGACGATTATATACCCAAACCCTTTAATCACCGTGAGTTGCTTGCTCGCGTAAAAGCGATTACTCGTCGCATAGAGCACATAAATAGCTTAAATGTTGCAACACCCAATAAAATAAATATAAACGGCATTACGGTTAATTTGGCAGCGCGTGAGGCAACCATTAGCGACCACCCCCTTACACTTACTGGCACAGAGTACGAGGTACTCGTGCTATTAATTAAAAATGCCGGCGAAGTTGTCAGTAAAGAGCAAATAAGCGAGGAAGTACTGGGCAGGCGCTTAGCCTCGTTTGATCGCTCAATTGATATGCACGTTAGCAATATTCGCAAAAAAATAGCCGAGCACATCCCAGGCGAGCGAATAAAAACAATGCGAGGTACAGGCTATGTTTTCATCCAAGGGGAGTAATAAGCATTACTTTGCCTGGCTAAAGCACCCTAGGCATTATTTATTTTTTAAAATATTTGCTTGGTTTTGGCTGACGATAACAGGGACTGTAGCAGCGCTTATATTTTTAAGTAACATTACTGCAATCAATGCTGTAAGCACTGAGTCTCTGCGTGGACCAATGAAAAAAAACCTAATTTACACAGCCAAAAGTATTGAGCGAAGTGTAACTAAGCACAAACGAACGCTTGCCGATGTTTTAACGCACCCTAGGCTTTCAAAACGCAAAATTTTATATTTAGCTACAGCGCAACCCGAAGACGCATTAAGTAATAAAGAGATACCCGCCGAAATAGACTTGAATTTACTTAGCTTTAGCCAAAACTTAGCACCACAGATTATTTTTACCGAAAAGTACCAAGCTTTTGGCCCAGTACTAATCACTGTGCCCGAGGGGCAATTTTACCTTTACGAAATCGATATTAACCACCAACCGCCTTTACTCATGCGTTTTAAGTTAATGCCAAATTGGATGAAAGTCTTGGTGGCTATTTTTGCCTCTTTAGTACTGAGTTTTATATTTAGCCGTAACTTAATTGCCCCAATTAACAGCCTTAAAAAAGCAGCCATAAAACTGTCATCAGGCGACTTATCAGCGCGTGTTGCCATACCTGCTAACAGAAAAGACGAATTAGGGGTGCTTGGCCGCGACTTTAACAGTATGGCCAATCAGCTTGAGCAACTTATTAGTGCCCAAAAGCGTTTGCTTGCTGATATATCTCACGAGTTGCGCTCCCCACTTACGCGTTTAAAAATGGCCACAGGCCTTGCTCAAATGCAAGCCAACGAGGCAAGCCAATCGTATTTATTGCGGATTGAAAAAGAAGCGAATCAACTTGATAAAATGATTGCTGATGTACTGCAAGTGTCGCGTTTAGAAGCGCAAAGCCAAGCACTGTCTCTTCAAAAGCAGTCGTTAAAAGATATAGTAGAGCACGTATTAAACGATGCACAGTTTGAAGCTAAACAAAATACTAAAACACTCACATTTAGCGGCAGTGCCGATGTTATGCTCAGTTGCGATGAGTCGTTAATAGCCAGTGCACTCGAAAACTTATTACGCAATGCAATAAAATACGCACACAGCAATATTAGCTTTAACGTACACTATAACAGCAAAATTTATATTGAAATTTGCGACGACGGACCAGGCGTGCCAAATGATCAATTAAGCAAGCTTTGTGAGCCCTTTTTTAGACAATCTGACGCCCGCGACCGAGTAAGTGGTGGCACAGGGCTTGGCTTAGCCATCGCTAAAAATGCTATTATTGCGCATGGTGGTAGTTTAGCGTTATCAAATAAAGAAAATGGTGGTTTATGTGCCAACATAACCTTACCAATAACTAAAGAGTAACCCATGTTTTGTAGCAGTGAAAGTGAGCTTGAAAATAACCAATCTGCAATTGAAGAATTTTTTGAAAACACACTCATTAAATCTAACTTAAAAACCTTGCATGGCAAATTATTTTACGCCTATGCAAAACCCGCTAATGCAAAAATGGCGTTAGTTATTAGTTCTGGCAGAGTAGAAGGCACTGATAAATATAAAGAGCTTTTGTGGGAGTTTTATAACAATGATTACGCTATTTTTATAATCGACCATCAAGGACAAGGTCGCTCTTATCGGCATTTAAGAAACAAGCACAAAGGCTATGTTAAAGACTTTCAAGATTACAGTGCAGATCTAAACCAATTTACTGAACAGGTTGTTAATGCTCACTGGCAAGGCAATAAAGCGTTAATAGCGCATTCGATGGGAGGAGCCATTGCGCTGCATTATTTAGCAACCTATACGCATGATTACAAAGGGGTATTTTTGTCAGCTCCCATGTTAAATATTTTTACCAAAAAGGTGCCTCGTTTTTCGACTACTTTGGCCGTCAACATAGCTAAAATTTTAGGCTTTCAATACAGCTATGCCTTTGGGCAAAAAAACTATATTCCCTTAAATTTTGACCTAAACGTGCTAACAAGTAGTGAAATACGTTACAAACAATTTAGGCAAACCTATCATGCTACACCTTCGTTGCAGCTTGGCGGGGTAACCTATGGGTGGTTGCATGCTGTTATTAAGTTTTTGCCATCAGTAGATAAGCTAAATATTACTATTCCAATGTATATTGCTAAAGCCGAAAAAGATGAAGTAGTTAATAACACGGCACTTGATAAGCTGGCAAACAGCCATGAAAATGCATCTATTGAAAGCTTCAAAGATGCTAAGCACGAACTTTTTTTTGAACGAGACGAAATTCGTAAACTAGCACTCAAAAGTTTATACACATTTTGCGAGTCGATTAATCTTTAATAACAACAGATAGTGGGTCGAGGTGGATAAGTATATCAACCTCAGACTCAAAGCAATCAGCAATCATTTTTTCGACTTCGTCAGCCACATTATGAGCTCGAATTAACGATAAATCGTCATCTAACTCTAAGTGCATTTGTATAAACTTGATCTTTCCACCTTGGCGAGTGCGGATGTCGTGTACGCCATAAACATCTTGATGCTTATTCGCTATATCGTAAATGCTTTGCTTTTCTTCGTCTGGCAGCTCTTTATCCATTAAATGATCAGCGCTATCACGTGCTATATCCCAGCTGTTGTAAAGCAAATAACCGGCTACACCAATAGCAAATAGTGGATCAGCATATAACACCCCATAGTATGAGAGCAAAATAGCCAGTAATACCGCAGCATTTAAAATTAAATCCCCTTTATAATGCACCGAGTCTGCTTTTATAGCGATAGACTCGGTATGTTTAACTACTTTAGTTTGAAAAAACACAATCACTAACGTACACGCAATAGCAAATACACTTACCCACACGCCAAGCAATGAATGACTTAATACGATGGGGTTGAATAAACGCTCAATGCCATGAAATGCTAATAAGCACCCAGAGCCAGCTATAAATGCAGCTTGACCAAGCCCTGCAAGCGCTTCTGCTTTACCATGGCCAAAACGGTGATCGTCATCGGCTGGACGCAGTGCGTAGCCAAGTACTAAAAAACTCATAGCAGTGGCTGTAATATCCATTAAAGAGTCGGTCAACGAGCCAAGCATAGAGGCCGAACCCGATGCCAACCAAGCCCAAGCTTTGGCCGCTATCATTAAGCTCACCATAACCATGGTCACTATGCTTGATGTTTTAACCCAAAATTCGTAACTACGGTGATGCACGTTAATATTCACTACTTGCGGTATTCAATGGCGCGAGTATATCATTTTTTTTACCGGTTTCGTGTATACTGCCAAACGTCAAATTATAGATTAATAGAAAGGCGCATTATGCTGGATATCGTTTTATATCAACCTGAAATCCCACCAAATACAGGAAATATCATACGCTTGTGTGCAAACACAGGTTACTCATTGCATTTAATTGAGCCATTAGGTTTTGAGTGGGACGATAAGCGAGTAAAACGTGCAGGTCTTGATTACCATGAGTTTAGCAATGTTCAGCGACATGCATCGTTTGAGGCATACCTTGAAAAATGCCAACCTAAAAAAGTCTATGCATGTACCACTAAAGGCAGCCAGCTTCATCACGAAGCAAGCTACGAAGCCGGTGACTGCTTAGTATTTGGTCCAGAAACTCGTGGTCTACCCGATGAAATGATTCAAGCATTACCTAACAATCAACGTGTACGTATTCCTATGCAGCCGAATAGCCGCAGTATGAATCTATCAAATTCGGTTGCTGTATTTATTTACGAATCTTGGCGACAACTGGGGTTTGTTGGAGGCAAGTAATACCAATTTGCTTAATTAATTGATCTGTTTTGAGGTTAGAAAAACGTGTTGATAGCTAGGCAAAAATTTTCTATTTAATTTAAAAGAAAATTTTTTAACAAAGGTAGCGACACGTTTAGTCCTGCAAAATGGTATAAGTATTATTGCACATTGGTATCATGCTAGACTCATCAAATTAAAGCCTAACTAAAAGGCCGAGGTTATTCGGCCTTTTGTTCTCGGCCTAATAGGGCCATAGCAGCTTCTTTCATATCTTTACTTTCGTAAAGTACTTTATAGATTTGCTCTGTGATTGGCATTTCTACACCGGCGCGCTGAGCTAATAAATACACTTCTTTTGTATTTCTAAAGCCTTCTACAACTTGCCCGATAGACTCAATAGCAGCGTCTACTCCTTCACCTTTGCCTAATGCTAGACCAAAGCGTCGGTTACGTGATTGATTATCGGTACAGGTTAAGATTAAATCACCAAGCCCTGCCATCCCCATAAAGGTTTCTTGCTTTGCGCCTAAGGCGCACCCTAAGCGTGTTAATTCAGCCAAGCCACGGGTGATCAACGCGGTACGCGCATTAGCACCAAAGCCAACCCCATCCGACATACCCGCGCCGATAGCGATTACATTTTTAACCGCTCCACCTAACTGAATGCCAATAAAGTCATCGTTGTTATACACACGGAACGAGCGCCCACAATGGAGTAAACCTGCAAGTTGTTGCGCAAACTCCGTTGAAGTAGACGAGACCGATATTGCGGTAGGTAGCCCCATCGCCATTTCTTTAGCAAAAGTTGGACCTGATAAAACCGCAAGCGGTATTGCATCACCCAGTTCTTGCAGGGCAACCTCTTGTAACAAACGCCCAGTGTTTGGCTCAAGCCCTTTAGTTGCCCACGCCACTTGCGCACCTTCAACCAGTGCTGGCTTTATTTGCTGCAAAGTATCGGCAAAGGCGTGACTTGGCACAACCACAAGTACAATAGCACTACTCGCTACGGCTTGTTGTAAATCGGCTTGTAATACAAGAGTGTCAGGGAATGGTACATCAGGAAGGTAACGTTGATTTTTCCGCTCAGCTGCAAGCGTAGCAACGTCGTCGCTATTGCGACCCCAAAGTGTCACTCGGTGACCATTTCGGGCTAAGCAAATAGCAAGAGCGGTGCCGTAAGACCCCGCTCCCAATACAGTAACAGCTGAAGTTGCTGTACTCATAGATTATGCGTCTGCTGAAACCTGCTCAGCTTGCGCAGTACGTTGTTGCATGTATTGTGCAAATAACGCATCAAAGTTCACTGGCGCAAGGTTAAGCTGTGGGAAAGTACCACGGTTAACAAGATTAGATACGGCTTCACGCGCGTATGGGAATAACACGTTAGGGCAGTATGCACCTAGCATATGTGCTAGTTGTACTTCTTCAAGCTCACCCACAGTAAAAATACCAGCTTGCTGAATTTCACATAAAAACGCAGTTTCTTCACCAATAGAGGCAGTAACAGTTAATGCTAAAACAACTTCGAACACACCTTCGTCTAATTTATTAGAGCGAGTGTCTAAGTCTAATTTAACTTCTGGCGTCCATTCTTTTTGAAAAATCGCAGGCGAGTTAGGCGTTTCAAACGATACATCTTTAGTGTAAATACGTTGAATCGCAAATTGTGCGCCACCCTCTTGTGCTGCTGCGTTTTGATTTTCTTCGTTCATTGTGCTTCCTACGTGTTAGTTTTTATAATTAAAATTAAGCATTTAGCTTAGCGTCAAGTTTACCTTGCGCTTCAATAGCCATCATGTCGTCGCAGCCACCGATATGTTCATCATTAATAAAAATTTGCGGTACTGTGCTTGCGCCACCTGCTTTGGTAATCATTTCGTCGCGAAGCTCTGGTTGAACACCAATATCGATATTTGTGTACTCAACGCCTTTACTGTTTAAAAGTGCAAGAGCACGTTGGCAAAATGGACAATACGCTTTGGTGTATAAAACAACATTACTCATAATAAATCCTCTATCGGTACTACTAAACTGATTAGCGACCTGTTGTAGTTGGAAGGCTGGCTGATTGCCACGACCCCATACCACCTGATAATACATAAACCGATTCAAAGCCTGCTTTATGCATTGCATTAGCAACGCCTTGTGCAGTCATGCCCGTGGCACATACTAGTATAATGGGTTTACTCTTGTGCTTTTCAAGGCTAGAAAAGTCAGATTGTTTTGCTTTTTCAGGGCTTAAGTGTTCAGCGCCCGCTATACGACCAGCGTTAAACTCTTTTTGAGCGCGAATATCGACTACTTTGCCATCTTCACGGTTAATAAGAAGTGTTAATTGCTGTGGATTTATTTCTTTCACCGCTGAAAGTTTACTTTTAATCCAACCGCTTACAATAAGAAATACAATACCAACCCAAGCTAGGCTTAAAATAGGATGATTTGTAATAAATTCAATATATTGATCCATTCTACTTCCACTATGAAATTATGTTCTAAACCTAGGGCGTGTTGGCCTTTGTGGATTGAAATTTGTTCAATCTAGGGGCGATTAAATCGCGGCGCGAGGTTTGTAACCTAGTGGGCTAAGTAAAAACCGAGCAAAGCTTCCGCGTCCTGCTCACGCCCTTACCTACATCCATGTAGGTAACAAAGAGGTAATAGTCCCTAGAAAGAACCCAACGGGCAGCGCATGTTTGGTATTTATGCTACGTTATCGCCTATTTATGGGGAATAACCACACCTCATAGGCTCTGCCTTACCTAAAAACCAAACATACTGCTGCAAATTCAGCCACCAAAGCGCAACACGCCCTAATATTCTAGGTATTTTGTACTTTAGCCACGCAAGTATACCCAAACCAAGTTAAAATGCGAGTTTGCTGCAGTTTAAAAACACATAAAGCGCCCCATATAAATAGTATGTAAAAATTTAATATCTTGTTTTCAGTGCTGATTCTATCGCTAAAACACGGTATGCTAAAACTAACCAGATAACCTTTCGGCGCACAGTACCCATCAACAGGTGCTAATTTTCAGGAGCGATTATGACAGAGCATAAAAAACCACTGGTATTAATGATTTTAGACGGTTGGGGTTACCGCGAAGAAGAGCAAAGTAATGCAATTCTTGCAGCAAACACCCCTGTCTTAGACAACCTATGGGCAACCCGTCCACATACATTAATTTCAGGCTCAGGATTAGATGTAGGCTTACCTGAAGGGCAAATGGGTAACTCAGAAGTAGGCCATGTAAACCTAGGTGCTGGCCGCATTGTTTATCAAGACTTTACCCGTATTACCAAAGCGATTAACGATGGCGAGTTTGACTCAACACCTGCACTTGTTGAAAACATCGACAAAGCAATAAATGCAGGTAAAGCAGTACATATTATGGGTTTATTAAGCCCAGGAGGTGTGCACAGCCATGAAGATCATATTGTCGCCAGTATTGAATTAGCAGCTAAGCGTGGTGCAAAAGAAGTGTACTTCCATGGTTTTTTAGATGGCCGTGATACACCACCGCGCAGCGCTAAAGCCTCAATAGAACGTATAGAAGCCCTATTCGCCGATCTAAATTGTGGGCGCTTAGCATCGTTAGTGGGTCGCTATTACGCAATGGACAGAGACAACCGCTGGGACCGCGTAGAAAAAGCCTATAATGTAATGACACTCGGTGAAGGTGAATTTAACTATGCTGATGGTGTAACAGCATTAGAAGCCGCGTATGAGCGTGACGAAAACGATGAATTTGTAGCACCAACGACAATCAATCCTCAAGGCACAGACACGGCACAAATTAACGATGGTGACACCATAATCTTTGCTAACTTTAGAGCCGACCGTGCCCGTGAAATTACCCGCGCTTTTGTAGAGCCTGACTTTGATGGGTTTGAAAAGAAAAAATCACCGCAGCTTAGCGCTTTTGTAATGATGACTGAATATGCAGCCGATATTAATGCCCCTGTCGCATTTGGTCCTACACCACTTGTAAACGTATTAGGCGAATGGCTTGAAAAGAATGGTAAAACGCAACTGCGTATATCGGAAACAGAAAAATACGCTCACGTTACGTTTTTCTTTAGTGGCGGACGCGAAGATGAATTTGAAGGCGAATCGCGTGAATTAATTCCTTCTCCACAGGTTGCAACTTACGACCTACAGCCAGAAATGAACTCAGAAATGTTAACCGATAAACTTATTGAAGCCATTAAAAGCGGTAAGTTTGATGCCATTATTTGTAATTACCCGAATGGCGATATGGTTGGCCACTCTGGCGTATTCGAAGCAGCCGTTAAAGCCTGTGAAGCCGTGGATGCATGTATAGGTCGAGTAGTAGAGGCGCTAGATGAGTTTGGCGGTGAAGCGCTAATAACGGCCGATCATGGTAATGCTGAGCAAATGGCCAGCCCTACAACTGGGCAAGCACATACAGCACACACCAGTGAGCCTGTGCCGTTTATTTATGTAGGACGCGATGCAACACCAAGTGAAGGTAAAGCATTAAGTGATGTTGCCCCTACCATGCTACATCTTATGGGTATGGAGCAACCAAGCGAAATGACTGGCACACCAATCATGACGTTGAAATAACACATGAACAAGCCAGTGAATTGGTTTAGTGTTTATACCTTGGTATTGGTTTCGTTAGTGGTTGCACCTGCATCCGCTAACGAAAACCGCACTAAAAAAGACCTATCCGAAGTACAATCTGCCTTAGAACAAAGCCAAGCAGAATTTAAAGCACAACAAAAGAAAATTGCTGCACTGCAAAAAAACTTAAAAAAACACGAGCTAGAAATAGCTAAAAATGCCAAAGCCCTCAATATGGCTGAGCAATCGGTAAAAGAGACAGAGCAAAAACAACAAGTACAGCTACAAAAAGCACAGCAATTAAAATCCCAGCAGGCAAAATTTCAAGCCGTTTTAGCTGCCCAGCTAAAAAGTGCTTACATGGCTGGGGGCGACGACTATCCCAAAATGCTGCTAAACCAGCAAGATACGGCTAAATTTGAGCGTACCTTAAGCTATTACAACTATTTAAATAAAGCACGTATAGAGCAAATTGAAGAGCTTAAAGTACTGCAACAACACATTGCAGATAACCAAGCTGCACTTGCAAAAACAAAACAAAAGTTAGCCGCTTTATTTGAAGAACAAAAAAGGCGCCAAAATGCGCTAGTAAATGCCCAAAGCGAGCGCCAAACCAATCTTAAAAACCTACAAGCACAGCTCAACAACACCAAAAGCTCGATTAATTACTTAAAAGATAACGAACAAACTTTAATCTCTACTATCAAAGAGCTTGAGCAAGAAAAAAGCCAAAAAATTGAATTACTTGGCCTTAATAAAAGTAAGGGCAAGCTTAATTGGCCCAGCAAAGGGAAGCTAAAGCACACCTTTGGCCAACGTAAACATGGCGGTATAGACTGGAAAGGCGTATTGATCGGCGCCAAAGAAGGCACCAATGTCAACAGTATTAACAATGGCCAAGTTGTATTTGCTGATTGGCTAAAAGGTTTTGGCTGGGTAATTGTGGTTGATCACGGCGAAGGCTTTATGAGCCTGTATGGCCATGCACAAACTTTACTAAAAGATGTAGGCGATATGGTCCGCGAAGGCGAAACACTCGCTTTAGTAGGTCAAAGCGGCGGGCAGTCGAGTTCTGGTCTATACTTTGAAATACGCCACAAAGGACGCGCAGTAAATCCTGTTAAATGGTGCAGACGTATTTAAGTGAATAAAGCAGCTGCACCGCATTAGGAGCAGCTGATGACTCATAAAATACTACAAATCCGATTATTTCCCGCTTCTTGTACGCGCTATTCGTTTTTATTGTGTTCACTTGCCTTTATTGCTGTTTTTTGCTTTAGCAATCCGTTACTTGCCGGCTCAGTTAAAGACCTCAAAAGCCAGCAAATTTCTGAAATACTCTTTAATATTAAAGCCTATTATGTTGATGACCTACCGCTTACAAAAAGTGCAGAGGATGCCTTCAATAATCAACAGGTAGAGATGTTATTAAACCAGCTGGATCCTTACTCCAAATACCTTAATGAAAATGACTTAGACGCCTTATTTAACAATACAAATGGTCAATACACCGGCGTGGGCATAGAAGTAAAAGAGGTTGATGATAACATTACTATTGTGGGGGTGGTTAAAAACTCCCCAGCCAAAAAAGCGGGTATTTTAGCGGGTGATATTATAGTTAATGTAAATGGTACAAGCACACAAACCCGCAGTTTAAAGCAGGTAGCTTCGCTCATAAAAGATGATAGTTTCAGTACTGTTAAACTAACTATAAAGCGTGCGCAATACCAAAGAACACTAAGCTTTACAGTCGACCGCAGAGAAATAAATTTAGAAAGCGCCTCTAGCCAATTACTCGATTCGGGCGCTGGTTATTTAGCTATTAATAACTTTTCTAATCACACCTTACACGAAGTGGCGCTACAGGTAGCTGCACTTAAAAATGATTATCGCACACCACTTAAAGGGTTAGTGATTGATCTACGCGACAACCCCGGTGGTACTTTACAAAGCGCAGTGGCAGTAGCGGATTTATTTTTACAAAGCGGCACTATAGTCACCACTAAAGGGCGCTATTATGATGCTAACCAAGCCTATTACGCTAAACGGGGCGACATACTCAAAGGAATACCTATTGTGGTACTTATTAATGAAAACTCAGCGTCTGCTGCTGAGATACTTGCTGCAGCTTTAAAAGACAACAAGCGCGCTAAAGTGGTTGGT
Source organism: Pseudoalteromonas sp. S3785 (assembly GCF_005887365.1). NCBI lineage: Bacteria > Pseudomonadati > Pseudomonadota > Gammaproteobacteria > Alteromonadales > Pseudoalteromonadaceae > Pseudoalteromonas > Pseudoalteromonas sp. S3785. The sequence goes on from NZ_PNCT01000050.1 coordinate 12,044, forward strand.
AATCAGTCTTATGGCAAAGGCTCAGTGCAATCCTTAATACCACTTGGTGATGGCAACACGGCACTAAAATTAACAACAGCCAAATACTTTACACCTGCGGGCATATCAATTGAAGGCGTGGGAGTCACGCCGGATGTAGCAATTGCGCAAGCAACCCTTCCACAATCAAATAAAGCCGTTATAATAAAAAATGAGCAGAACAAAAATACACCACAGTTTGAACATGAAATACTGGGCGACTTGCAGTTAGTAAAAGCTAAACAATTACTTAGTATGCAATAGTAAATCTCAATAAACTAAAAAGATAATAAAAACTATAAACGTGAAAATAATAAAATGGCTGTTGTTGGCTACCTGCTTTATATCTAGCACTGCTTGGGCAAAGCAAATAGCCATCGTAATTGATGATATTGGCTATCATCAGCGAGATTTAGAATTTCTTACCTTACCTGGGCAATTGTCATATTCAATTTTGCCCCACACCCCCTACTCTCAAATTTTTGCGAGCCTTGCTAGCCAAGCAAATAAAGAGCTGTTATTACATGTACCCATGCAAGCCTTAAACGGTAAAGCACTCGGCCCTGGCGGGCTTACAGTTAATATGGATAAAGAACAGCTACAAAAAACCTTAGGCACGGCACTAGCCAGCCTACCCCAGGTAAAAGGGGTCAATAATCATATGGGCTCGGCGCTAACTCAGCACAGCCAAGCCATGAAGTGGACTATGGAAGTACTAAAAAAACGTAATTTATTCTTTTTAGATAGCCGCACTACCGACCTAAGTCAGGCACAAAATGCAGCAAATTTTATCGGGGTTGAAAATATTGGCCGCCATGTGTTTTTAGACAATATAACAACGCATGACCAGCTACAGCTGAGGTTGGATGAACTAAAACACAAAGCAACAAAGCACCACTTTGCTATTGCCATTGCTCATCCGTATCCTGAAACCATCGACTTTTTACGCCAAGCTCTGCCTAAGCTCACTCAGCAGGGTTTTGAGTTAGTGCCGGTATCGCAGTTAGTACACAAAAAGTATATACAATTAGCCCAAGGTAAAGGGATTAACGCCAGGTAGCTGTGGGTGGTATTTTAAGTATATTTAAGCCATACAACCAAGCTGATAAAACAATAAAATTGATTGAAATACTTACAGCCACAAAGCAAAAGCCCCGCATATAATGCAGGGCTTTTTAAAATTACTATTTTTGCGCTATTAGCTCATAGCACTTTGCAGCTTTTTCATTGCTGTTTTTTCAAGCTGGCGAACACGTTCAGCTGACACACTGTATTTTTCAGCAAGTTCTTGCAGTGTTGCTTTGTCATCAGACAACCAGCGTGCACTAACAATGTCTTGCGAGCGTTCATCTAGCGTTTTAAGCGCGCTGAACAAGCGTGTATGAGATTGTTCTTGCCATTGTTGCTGCTCAATATCATCAGCTAAATCAGTTGAACCATCTGTTAAGTATTGCACTGGTGAATACGTGCTTGTTGGCGCGTCATCGTTATCGTCGCCCGTTAAGTCAAAGCCCATGTCTTGGCCGCTCATACGCGATTCCATTTCACGAACTTCTTTTTCACTCACACCTAGCTCATTGGCTACAGTACTTACTTCAGCTTGGTTAAACCAACCTAAACGTTTTTTGTTTTTACGAAGATTGAAAAACAATTTACGTTGCGCTTTAGTGGTCGCTACTTTTACGATGCGCCAATTTTTAAGCACAAACTCATGAATCTCTGCTTTAATCCAATGAACAGCAAACGACACTAAACGTACGCCCACACTAGGGTTGAAACGCTTAACCGCTTTCATCAGGCCTATGTTGCCCTCTTGGATTAAGTCTGCTTGTGGTAAACCATAACCCGAGTAGCTTTTAGCAATATGTGCTACAAAGCGTAAATGCGACATAATGAGTTGCTTTGCAGCACTAAGATCGCCTTCTTCTTGAAGTCGTGTTGCTAGCTCTTTCTCTTGCTCAGCTTTAAGCATAGGAATAGTACTAACCGCTTGAAGGTAGCCGTCCATACTTGCGCTTTGTTGCCCAACTGTAAGTGCCATTGCGTATAAATCTTTACTCATTTTTCACCTCGGTGATAAACATTTGAAACCATCTTAGCACTCTTTCTCTAAGAGTGCTAACCCCAATTTAAAACTTTTTTTAAGCGTAAATCAAGCGGTTTTTTAGTGTAAGTTAAGTCTACTACATGCGACTGAATAAGTGATGAACTAAGGGATTGCAGAGATTAGCGTAAACATAACAGCACATTTACAACTAATCTCTATTAAGGATAATAATACACAAAAATGATAATTTTGAGTCAGCCATTAGCAGGCGTTGTTATACTTTGTCTGGCTCAATCTCTTTAATATACCGGTTAACTGATAAATAAGAACCGACAAAGCCTAAGCTGGTTGCTAATAATACCAAGGCGCCAAACTCATTAAGTGTTAACCCAATTAACGAAAAACTTGTTTGATACACGCCAGCAACACTACTTACAGCACTTGTTAACCACCACATCATTAGGGCAATACAAATAAAGGCAAATAAACCACCTATTACACCATACCAAATACCCGTCCATAAAAATGGGGCATGTATAAACGTATTGGTAGCCCCTACCAACTTCATTACCTGTATTTCTTCTTTTTTATCCATAATAGATAAACGAATCGTGTTACCAATTATAAGGGTGACAGAGGTAAGAAGTAACAGCGCAATTGTTATAACACTTTCTTTTAATAAGTCTAACAAAGCATTCAGGCGCTCAAGCCATGCAATATCAAGCTTACCAAAATCTACCTCGCGCTCGTTTTCAAGTTTTGTAAGCAGTGCTTTAGCTGCATTGGGCTGGCGATGTCGTTTAGTAGGTGTAACCAATACAACATCGGGAAGTGGATTGCTATCTAGGTATTCTAAAGCCTGCCCAAACCCGGACACGTCTTTAAATTCAGTTAGCGCTTGTTGCTTAGAAATAAATTCAACACTGTCTACCTCGGCGTAAAGTGCTAAACGCTTTACTAAGGTTTGTGTTTCTTGCTCACTCATGCTTTCTTTTACAAAAAGTGATATTTCGCTAGCTTCTTCAAACCCGCTACTGACTTGCTGTACATTTTTTACAACTAAATACAGGGTTGCAGGTAATGTTAAACTTAGGCCAAGTACAGCAATTGTCATTAATGATGCAAGTGGTGTACGCCACATTTCACCTAAACTGTGTACGCCTTGGCGAAAAATATTAATAATAAAAAAATAACCACCTGCAATCGCTGATTTTTTTTGTTTATCGTTGGAGTTTTGTCGCCCTTTAAATAACAAGCTCACAGTGCTACCTCCGCAAGTGGGTCTTCAAGCATACGGCCATCTTTTAGAGTCAGGCTACGGTATTTCAAACGAGAAACAAGACCAAGATCGTGCGTTGCTATAAGTACGGTGGTACCGTGTTTATTAAAATCTTCAAACAGCCTTAATATTTCCATAGATAATTCTGGGTCAAGGTTACCCGTTGGTTCGTCAGCTAATAAAATAGGCGGAGAATTTACAATCGCCCTGGCAATACCTACCCGCTGCTGCTCACCACCTGAGAGCGTAGAAGGATGGCATTTCACTTTATCTAATAGCCCGACTTTATCTAACGCCCCATGTACCCGCTTAGCAATATACTTATGGTGTGTACCTTCAATGATCAACGGCAATGCAACGTTATCAAAAACGGTGTAGCGCTCTAACAAACGATGATTTTGAAAAATAATTCCAATATCGCGGCGCGCATAAGGAATTTGCCGAGAATTTACTTTATTTAAATCAACACCGTTAATTGAAACGCTTCCAGCAGAAGGGCGTTCCATCAAGCTAATGAGCTTTAATAAGGTGCTTTTACCCGCACCACTGTGACCTGTTAAAAAGGCCAGTTCGCCAGGCTTAATATGAAATGTAACTTTTTCGAGAGCACGATGCCCCCCCGGATAGGTTTTACTTACTTGCTGAAAATTTATCATTTTTATTATGCCAGTCCCAAATTTGTAAAATGGAATTCCTTGCAATTAAAAAGGGAGTAAGCTCCCTTTTATTTATTAAACGTCGTCCTCATCTTGGCTAAATAAAGCATCAATAAAGTCATCGCTTTTAAATGCGCGCAAATCATCAATACCTTCACCCACACCAATGTAACGAATAGGAATATTAAACTTGTCTGCAACAGCAAATATAACCCCACCTTTAGCTGTACCATCAAGTTTTGAAAGGGTAATACCGGTTAAACCGACACACTGATTAAATAGGTTTACTTGGCTGATTGCATTTTGACCTGTACCAGCATCAATAGTTAGCATAACTTCATGCGGTGCATCAGGGTCAATTTTCTTCATTACGCGGGCTATTTTTTCAAGCTCTTGCATGAGGTTATCTTTATTTTGCAACCGCCCTGCTGTATCAGCGATTAACACATCAACATTGCGTGCTTTAGCGGCTTGAAATGCGTCAAACACTACTGAAGCACTATCTGCGCCAGTATGCTGGGCAATCACAGGAATGCTGTTACGCTCTCCCCACACTTGCAGCTGCTCTACTGCTGCTGCACGGAACGTATCACCTGCGGCCAACATAACTGACTTACCTTCATTTTGAAACTGCTTAGCCAACTTACCAATAGTAGTTGTTTTACCTACGCCGTTTACACCTACCATTAATATAACAAATGGTTTTTTATCTGTGTTTACAACAAGCGGTTGCTCTGCTGTTTTAAGCATGGTGGCCATTTCTTGCTTCATAAGCTCATAAAGCGCATCGCCATCTTTAAGCTGTTTGCGATCGGCGGCATCAGTTAGGCTATCAATCAGCTTCATGGTGGTATCAACACCTAAGTCGGCGGTAAGAAGCTGTGTTTCTAGATCTTCAAATAGATCATCATCTATTTTTTTACCACTAAAAATAGAGGCAAAACCAGAGCCTATATTTACACGGGTTTTTAATAGCCCTTTTTTAAGACGTGAAAAAAATCCCTCTTTTTTAGGCTTTTCAGCAAGTTTAGCCTCTTCTTTTGCAAGCTCTGCCGTAATACGTTCTTGCTCTAAACGCTCAGCCTCTGCTTG
>NZ_PNCT01000051.1:0-48863 GCF_005887365.1 Pseudoalteromonas sp. S3785
GTCTGTAAGAAAGTGAAAATATTAGCTATCAGCCGTCAGTTATCAGCTGCACAGCGTCAACCTGTACTTTGTAGCGTGGGTTGAGTATCACGAAACCCACGGGTAAAAGAACGCGACGACCACCTCAGTGCTCAGTGAATCCCATTAAAAAACATTAAGAATACTTTGCTATGTGGCTCACTACCTCTGTGGGCACCACGACATCGCCAGGCGCCAAATACAAGCAAGCCCGACTAGTAATAGTTGGTTTTTTTTACGGTTGCAGAAAAGTAATATTTAGCACTTTCTTCTCTAAAGCGTAGCGTCTCCTAAGCGCAGCGCCTCTTTGTGAACCGTGTTTTGGCTATCAACTGCATTTAACAATGATGACATTCCATTTCACTTTGGCTTTATACCGCTATAGGCTCTACGACCTCGCCAGGCTCAAATACAAGAAAACCCGACTAGTTCTTTATTCGCCTCACCAATAACTATCCATTTTACATATAGCTAAGTAGCAGTTTGTTTCTGTATTTAAGCTTTAAGATAAACAATATTTATTCAACATAGCTAGATTACAAATATAATTTTGCTTTGTTAGTGGCTTTGATTTAGGATCAAAATAGTTTAAAACCAAGAACTAATAGCCAGTGTATAGATTATTAATTAGTGTCATATCATTTATATTTTGTTTCTCTGTATCGGCAGTTGAAGTAACTGATCTGTATCAAGATATATTAAAAGTAGACGATAAAAGCCGAGACACGCGTTTGGCCGCTAGCCGTAAAGCATTACTTAATGTTTTAGTAAAGGTAAGCGGTGATGAGTCTGCTGATCAAAATAAGCTTGCTCAGCAGCGTACCAAAAATATTTCAAATTACATGCTTAAATTTGAATATGATGAAAAAGCAAATGGTCAACTTAATTTAGTCGTTAAATTTGAAGCGCGTAAAATTAATGAGCTAATTAAAGAATTAAATTTACCTCTTTGGGGTGTTCAGCGACCACTGGTTGCCATTTGGTTAGGCATTGAAGACAACAGGCGTAGAGAACTCGTAACCCAAGAAAGTTACCCTCAGTTAGAGCAACTTATATATGACAAAGCTGGACGGCGTGGTTTGCCCGTGGTGGTACCGCTATTGGATCTACAAGACAGACGTTTAGTTGGGATCCCCGAGGTGTGGGGCAACTTTTCAGGGCCTGTTGAAGAGGCGTCTCGACGTTATAGTGCAGAGCGAAGTATCACAGCAAGAATGTATCAAGAGCCTGACAGTGAAACTTGGATTTTAGACTGGCGTTTCACTAATGATGATTTATTCGATTCAAACCGACTTGAGGGTGATAAACAACAAATTGTAGGCGAGATGATAGATAGTTTAGCGTTGGGTTTAGCCAATGAATACGCTATCGACCCTAATGCGTATTATGAACAAGCTGCGGCTACGCTTACCTTAAAAGGCACTCAGAGCTTTGTCGACATTGAACTTGCAAAACGCCGTTTACAAAATTTGAGTGTCGTAACGCAAGCAACGATTATGCGTAAAACTCCTGAGTTTGTTGAGTTTAAGCTTAACCATACTGGCAGTGTGGCAGATCTGAAAAAAGGCCTTGGGCTTGATAGTGCATTTAAAGACTATGTTGACCCACGTGCATTTTACCACGTTGTAGATAAAAATAGTCTTGAGTATCAATGGGTCGGTGAGTAATGTTAAGCGCTGAGCCAATGCAAATGGCGCTGCCGGTCACCCTGCCTGACGATGAAACATTTGCTTCTTACTTTGGAGGGGAAGACTCATTAGAGGTAAATCATCTCAAGGCGAGCTTTTCAAAGGTTGCCAATAAATTTCAATACACCTATTTGTGCGGGTTGGGTGACTCTGGTAAGTCCCACTTGTTGTACGCAACCTGCATTCAAGCCCAAGAGCGTGGTTGGTCGAACATGCTTTTATCTATGCGCGAAGTTATCGACTTTGGCCCTATGGTACTAGACGGTTTAGAAGCCCTAGACGTATTATGTATTGATGATGTGCACTTAGTTGCTGGTAATGATGCGTGGGAAAAAGCCCTTTTTAACTTTTTTAATCGCTTTAACGAGCCAGGTAAAATGTTGGTAGTAACGGCTGATTTACTACCCGATATGTTAAATATTAGCTTACCTGACTTAGAGTCTCGCTTAAAGTGGGGAACCACTTTTCAAATTCGTTCAATGAGCGACGATGATAAAGCACAAGCACTTGTTAAGCGTGCGCATATGCGTGGGCTTGAACTAAGCGATGAATGCGCGCGCTTTTTATTAACGCGCTTGAGCCGCGATATGCGTGCTTTATTAGACGTATTAGACAAATTAGATCACGCATCAATGGCCGCACAACGAAAATTAACAATTCCCTTCATAAAATCAACGTTAAAGCTGTAGTAGGTCTAGAATCTAGACCCTGCTTTCAGTTATCATTACTCAACAAAATTGTAATCACCTTCTTTGAAAGATCAGGTATCGAATGAACTTAGAAAATATTTTAGCGCAAGCACTTGAGGCTGTTGCCAGTGCCAGTGAAATCGCGCAACTAGAAGAGATCAGGGTTAATTACCTTGGTAAAAAAGGCGAAATCACAAGCTTACTTAAAACACTGGGTAAAATTGCGCCTGAAGAACGCAAAGAAGCAGGCCAAGTAATTAACCAAGCAAAGCAAGATGTACAACAAGCAATTAACGAAAAGCGTGAGCTTTTAGCAAGTAAAGCGCTTGAAGAAAAGCTAGCGGCTGAAACAATTGATGTAACTTTACCAGGGCGCATAATGCCAACCGGTGGATTACACCCAGTAACGCGCACAATCGAGCGTATAGAAAGCTTTTTTGGTGAACTAGGTTTTGCTGTTAAATCAGGCCCAGAAGTAGAAGACGATTTTCATAACTTTGATGCGCTAAATATTCCTGAGCATCACCCCGCACGTGCTGATCACGATACCTTTTATTTCAACCCTAAATTAGTGCTGCGAACGCAAACAAGTGGTGTGCAAATCCGTACTATGGAAACAGAGCAGCCACCACTGCGAATTATCTCGCCTGGTCGAGTATATCGTAACGATTACGACCAAACGCATACCCCAATGTTTCATCAGGTAGAAGGTTTAATGGTTGATACTGACGTAAGCTTCACAGAGCTTAAAGGTATTTTACACGACTTCTTGCGTAACTTTTTTGAAGAAGACATGGAAATTCGTTTCCGTCCTTCATTCTTCCCATTTACAGAGCCTTCAGCTGAAGTAGATGTTATGGGTAAAGACGGTAAATGGCTTGAAGTATTAGGTTGTGGCATGGTCCACCCTAATGTACTTAAGTCAGTGGGTATTGACCCAGAAAAATACACCGGTTTTGCTTTTGGTATGGGCGTAGAGCGCTTGACCATGCTGCGCTATGGCGTAAATGACTTACGTGCATTTTTTGAAAATGACTTAAAATTCCTAAACCAGTTCCGTTAAGAGTGAAAATATAAAATGAAATTTAGTGAAAAGTGGTTAAGAGAGTGGGTAAACCCTGCTATTGATACGCAAGCTCTTTCGGAACAGCTTTCTATGGCTGGCCTTGAGGTTGACGCAGTTGAGAGCGCCGCAGCGGATTTTAACGGCGTAGTCGTTGGTGAAGTAGTAGAGTGTGCACAGCACCCAGATGCAGATAAACTTCGCGTTACTAAAATCAATGTAGGTGGCGATGAGCTACTTGATATTGTGTGTGGTGCGCCAAACTGTCGCCAAGGCATTAAAGTAGCAGTTGCAACAGTGGGCGCTGTTTTACCGGGCGACTTTAAAATTAAAAAAGCCAAATTACGCGGTCAGCCATCTCATGGCATGTTGTGTGCTTTTGTAGAGCTAGGTATTAGCGAAGAAGGCGATGGCATTATGGAATTGCCAAGCGATGCGCCAATTGGTACAGACTTGCGCGAATACTTAGGCCTAGATGACAACATAATTGATGTTGACTTAACGCCAAACCGTGGTGATTGCCTAGGTATAAAAGGCCTTGCACGCGAGGTCGGTGTATTAAACAGTGTTGATGTAAACGAGCTACAAATTCCAGTTGTTAGCGGCACAATTGACGATAAAGTATCTATTGAGCTTGTGAACGAAGATGCATGCCCTCGCTACCTTGGTCGCGTGATAAAGGGTATTAACCTTGATGCAGAAACACCACTTTGGATGGTTGAAAAACTACGCCGTAGTGGTATTCGCTCAATCGACCCTGTTGTTGATGTTACTAATTATGTATTACTAGAACTTGGCCACCCAATGCATGCATTTGATTTAAATGCAATTGAAGGGGGTATTAAAGTACGTAATGCTCGTGCAGACGAAGAACTCGTATTACTTGATGGCAATACTGCAAAACTGAATGAATCAACACTTGTGATAGCTGATGATAATAAAGCGCTGGCGATTGCTGGTGTTTTTGGTGGCGAGCAATCAGGTGTAACAGAAAAAACCTCTGATATTTTATTAGAAAGCGCGTTTTTTAATCCGGTAGCAATTGCAGGCCAAGCCCGTAGTTATGGCTTACATACCGATGCATCACACCGCTATGAGCGTGGTGTTGATTTTACCCTTCAACATGATGCAATGGAGCGCGCAACCGCTTTATTACTTGATATTGTTGGCGGTGAAGCAGGACCGGTTGTAGAAGCTGTGGCTGCTGATAAACTACCAAAAGTGACTGAAGTACGTCTACGTCGTGCACGTTTAGACCGTGTAATTGGTCATCATATTGACGATGCAAAAGTGACTGATATTTTGACTCGTTTAGGGTTAGACGTTAAGTTTGAAAACGATAGCTGGAGCGCTGATATACCAAGTTACCGTTTCGATATATCTATTGAAGAAGACTTAATTGAAGAAGTTGCGCGTGTTTATGGTTACAACAGTATTCCAAATGTTGCCCCAACTGCAAAGTTAAAAATGACTACGCATGATGAGTCAACCATTGCGCTAAGTAAGTTTCGTAATACGTTAGTGACACGTGGTTACCAAGAAGCAATCACGTACAGCTTTGTAGACCCTAAAGCACAAGCTATTATACACCCGCAAAGTGCACCGCTTATATTGCCGCACCCAATTTCAATTGAAATGTCGGCTATGCGTGTAAGCTTAATGCCAGGGCTTTTAGCATCGGTTGCGTATAATCAAAACCGTCAACAACCACGTATTCGTTTATTTGAACATGGCCTTAAATTTATTAGCGACGACAGTGCAGAAAATGGCTTGCAACAAATCCCTGTGATTGGCGGTGTGATCACAGGCCTTGCACATGGTGAGCATTGGGTTGAGCAAAAACGCAACGTTGATTTTTACGATTTAAAAGGTGATGTTGAAGCCTTATTAGCAATCACCAACGATACAAGCCGTTTTGAAATTAAAGCAGAGCAGTCAGATGGTTTACACCCGGGCCAATCAGCGGTAATTTATGTTGATGGTAAAAAGGTAGGATTTTTTGGTGCTCTTCACCCTCAGGTGCAAAAATCGTTAGATATCAATAACGCAACTTTTGTATTTGAAATAGAAATGTCTGCAATAGAAAAAAGAAATTTACCGCAAGCTGTAGGGGTTTCAAAATTCCCTTCAAATCGCCGCGACATCGCGATTTTAGTGGCTGACAGCGTTAATTCAGGTGATATTTTAAGCACAATAGAAAAAGTTGGCGGAAATCAATTGGTTGACCTAAACTTATTCGATGTGTATAAGGGCAAAGGTATTGAGCCAAATTATAAGAGTTTGGCGATTGCTCTAACACTGCAGGCGGTTGATAGAACACTCGAAGAGAAAGATATCAATCTGGTAGTTGATAACGTGGTGGCCACATTGGCCGAAAAGTTTAATGCATCGTTGAGGGACTAGATATGGCGCTTACTAAAGCCGACATAGCTGAACACCTATTTGAAAAGCTCGGGATCAATAAAAAAGATGCCAAAGATTTAGTTGAAGCGTTTTTTGAAGAAATCCGCTCAGCGCTTGAAAAAGGCGAGCAGGTTAAGCTCTCTGGATTTGGTAACTTTGATCTTCGTGATAAAAAAGAAAGACCAGGCCGAAACCCGAAAACAGGAGAAGACATCCCTATTTCGGCGCGCCGCGTGGTGACCTTTAGACCAGGTCAAAAGCTTAAAACCCGTGTAGAAGTGGGTACAAGCAAAGCAAAATAAAAAAGGGCAGCGAAAGCTGCCTTTTTTATTTAAAACCTTAGGGTTTCATGTTTTAAAAACATGATTAATGCCAGGGTTTTGCTTACCTAAAACTCTCGCGGTGATACAAACTCACCGTTTTGTATTTGCTCATACGTTTGTTGGGCAAGTGTATCGAGTGCATCTAAATTTTTACCATCACTCATTAGTTGGTGCTCTATTGGTAATAAATCTATATTTTCTATACCAGCGCTTTGCGCCACTTTTGAAAAAATGTAAGCGTGTTTATATTTATCATGCTTATAAAACAAGCTAATTAACGAGGTATACACTTCAGGGTTTGGTTGTTGACCTTGTTTATTTAGCTCAAGCGTTTTGTAGAGCAAATCAATCGTTTTTTCATCATCAAATTTAATGTAATAAGAGGCAAGATAAAACTGCATCTCTGCGCTATTGGTGACGCTTTCGTCATTTTCCATTGCAAGCAAACGTGTTAGTGCATTTTGCTCATTGTTACGCGACCAATGATAGTAAAGCAAACCAGGGTGGTTTGTGTTTTTTGTGTCTTGATAAAGGCGGGTCATTTCTTTAATACTAGTAAGTTGGCCTTCTATGCGCGACGTCGTTTTAGACTTTAGTTTAATATGCTCAATTTTTGCGGCTAAAGTAATACATTGATTATACGATTCAAACCCTTTTAGTAATTGGTATTTGTTTTCATCTGTGGGTTTTTTATATTCAATATAGCGTTTTAAAATAACCTCAGAACGCTCATTTTTACAATGGCTATCTTTATTTAAATCACTACAAAAGCCAGGTGTTTCCTTACATACCTGAGCGAGAGTCAGTGGCTCTTCGCATCCTGTTAACGCGAGCAATGTGAGTATTGCGCCTGCTCTTAAAACCATTCCTTAACCTCAAATGAATATATACATTACCATTCTAGCGCAATCATTTGTCCGCTAACAGTAGAGAATAACTTTAGATTACCTTAGAATAGCCCTGCCTGAAGTGCATTACTCTCAAAATCGAATGCATTTTTATAGGCTATCCGTTCAAAATGATTAAATTAGGTAAATAAAATGACCTCATCTCACGAATTAGAATACACAAATAGTTGGCAAGAACGTCAAGATTACGCTGAAAGCATGCAACCTATTATTGGTAAGCTTTATCGTAACCGTGGCATAGAAATCGCTGTATATGGCCGTCCTCTCGTTAATGCCAGTACTATCGATATTATCAAATCACATAAAACTGTAGCTCAATTTGAAGGCACTAAATTACGTTTACGCGAAAGCTTTCCGTTTTTAGAAGCGATTAGCAAAATGGAGTTAAATTCAGCACGTATTGATATTGGTAAACTGGCTTATAGCTATTTGTACAGTGATGCTGCTAATGGCCGCACAGTTGATGAGTTTGTAAAAGACGAATTAGCTGAGATAGCCGACTCACCAGCCAAAGAGCCGCGTGATGTAGTGCTTTACGGTTTTGGTCGTATTGGGCGTCTACTAGCGCGCTTATTAATTGAAAAATCAGGACCTTATGCCGACTTACGTTTACGTGCAATTGTAGTACGTGGTGGTAAAGAAGGTGACCTTGAAAAACGTGCAAGCTTATTACGTCGCGATTCAATTCATGGCCCATTTAATGGCTCAATTACCATTGATAAAGAGCGTAATGCAATTAAAGCCAATGGTAGCTACATCCAAGTGATTTATGCTAACTCGCCAAGCGAAGTTGATTACACTGCTTACGGTATCGAAAATGCACTTGTTGTAGATAACACTGGTATTTGGAAAGACGAAGCGGGCCTTGGTCAGCATTTAGAGTCTAAAGGCGCTGCAAAAGTATTATTAACAGCACCGGCTAAAGGCAACATTAAAAATATTGTTTACGGTGTAAATAACCAAGACATTAAGCCTGAAGATAAAATTGTATGTGCAGCAAGCTGTACCACCAATGCGATTACGCCAACTTTAAAAGCATTGAACGATAAGTTTGGTATTAATAACGGCCACGTAGAAACCGTGCACTCTTACACAAACGATCAAAACCTTATTGATAACTATCACAAAGCAGAGCGCCGTGGACGTGCCGCAGCGCTTAATATGGTAATTACCGAAACAGGTGCAGCTAAAGCAGTATCTAAAGCCTTACCAGAATTGGAAGGTAAACTAACAGGTAATGCGATTCGTGTGCCTACACCGAATGTATCGCTAGCTATATTAAACTTGAACCTTGATAGCAGCACAACGACAGAAGAGCTAAATGCGTTTTTACGTGAAACAGCATTGCACTCAGAATTGCGCGACCAAATCGACTACACCGCATCAACTGAAATTGTATCGACCGATTTAGTGGGTAGCCGCTATGCGGGTGTGGTTGATTCGCAAGCTACCATTGTTGAAGGTAACCGCGTTGTATTATACGTATGGTACGACAATGAATTTGGTTACAGCTGCCAAGTAGTACGCTGTATGCGCGATATGGCTGAAGTGGCTTTCCCAAGCTTACCTCGCTAATATAAACGCAATTATACTAAGCCAGCTTTTTTGCTGGCTTTTTTAGTCGCGTAATATTTTTAAAGTGTACCCTGTGTGGTAGGCTTTAATTATTGAGATGTGTACTGCGGTTATCCCGTAATTATGCATTTTACTATTTATAAAATAGTGTCAGTTCTGCAAGTGAAGCAGATAAACTTATTCTACCTTAAGGTTTTTTCATGAAAATCAGCAGCAATTTTGATAGTGGTAACATAAAGGTTATCGAAGCCACCGATCCGCTAAATATTCAATTAGAAATTAACAATGATCACCAGTCTGAATTTTATCAATGGTTTCACTTTCGCCTTGAAACAACACCTTATCAATTGCATAAGTTAAACATTAATAATTTAGATAAATCAGCTTACCCCGATGGCTGGGAAGGTTACCAAGCGGTTGCCTCGTACGACCGTCAAACCTGGTTCCGTGTGCCTTCAAATTACGAAAATGGCACACTTACGTTTGAGCTAGAGCCTGAGTGCGGCAGTGTTTACTTTGCTTACTTTGCGCCTTACAGCTACGAGCGTCATTTAGATTTATTAGCGTGGGCACAAAGCGAAGAGCTTTGCCAACTACAAACATTAGGCGAAACACTTGATGGCCGTGATATGAGCGTGCTTAAAATTGGTCAGCCTAGCGAAGATAAAAAAACAATCTGGATCACAGCACGTCAACACCCAGGCGAAACAATGGCAGAGTGGTTTGTAGAAGGGTTATTACACAAATTGCTAGATGACGAAGACCCGCATGCCGCAGCACTATTATCAAAGGCTGTGTTTTATGTAGTACCAAACATGAACCCAGATGGCAGCGTACGTGGCCACCTTCGTACTAACGCAAAAGGCGTTAACTTAAACCGTGAATGGCAAACGCCTAGCATGGAAAATAGCCCAGAAGTGTATTTAGTGCTTAATAAAATGCGCGAAACTGGCCTAGACATGCATTTAGATATACACGGTGACGAAGCAATCCCTTATAACTTTGTGGCAGGCAGTGAAGGTATTCCAAGCTACGATGACCGCTTAAAAGACCTAGAAGATAGCTTCAAAGCAGCGCTACTTACTATAACGCCAGAGTTTCAAGATGAGCACGGTTACGATAAAGACGAGCCGGGCAAAGCTAATTTAACGGTTGGCTCATCTGCAACAGCAGAAGAGTTTAAAGCACTTACTTACACAATTGAAATGCCGTTTAAAGATAATAACGACTTACCAGACCCAGATTACGGCTGGTCAGACCGCCGCTCGTATCAATTTGGTCAAGATACTTTAGCGGCTATCGTAAATGTCGTTGATAAATTAAGATAAATTAGTATAAGGTAGGGGCAACATTAAATGTTGCCCTTTTTTATTACAAAATTAACAAATAATAAAAGTGTGCAATAGCTTAGTTATCGTATTACGTAACTCTCAATAAGTAATAAACAATCAACAGTCTCAAATAAAATAATAAGAGGTATTTAGCGTGGATGCATTCGGACAACTTTTAGATAGCCTAGATGGCATGTTAGGGGGCGCAGTGTGGTTCCCCTACGTGCTTTTAGGTGTTGGTCTATTTTTTACTATTTATTTAAAGTTCCCACAAATTCGTTATTTCAAACATGCGTGTAAGGTGGTTACTGGTAAGTTTGATAAAAAAGGCACCGAGGGTGATACAACCCATTTTCAAGCACTTGCTACTGCGCTCTCTGGTACCGTAGGTACAGGTAACATTGGTGGGGTAGCATTGGCTATTTCTATTGGTGGCCCTGCAGCATTATTTTGGATGTGGATGACGGCTTTTTTTGGTATGACCACCAAATTTGTAGAAGTTACGCTTTCACATAAATACCGCGAAAAAACACAAGACGGCACCATGGCGGGCGGTCCCATGTATTACATGGATAAACGCCTAAATATGAAGTGGCTAGCTATTTTATTTGCTGTTGCTACTGTAATTAGTTCATTTGGTACAGGCAGCTTGCCACAAATTAATAATATTGCGCAGGGTATGGAAGCTACATTTGGTTTTGCCCCTATGGCAACCGGTGCTGTGTTATCTATTTTACTTGCGTTGGTTATTTTAGGCGGTATTAAACGTATTGCTGCAATTACATCACGTGTAGTGCCCATTATGGCTGTTATTTACATTGTGGGTGCGTTAGGGGTTATTTTTTACAATGTAGAAAACATTGGACCTTCGTTTGCCTCAATATTTGTTGATGCTTTCACTGGCTCTGCTGCAGCGGGTGGCTTTTTAGGCGCATCTTTTGCGTATGCATTTAACAGAGGTGTTAACCGTGGTTTGTTCTCGAATGAGGCGGGTCAAGGCTCAGCACCCATTGCTCACGCATCGGCAAAGGCAGATGAGCCAGTGTCTGAAGGTATGGTGTCAATTTTAGAGCCGTTTATCGATACAATCATTATTTGTACATTAACAGGCTTAGTTATTTTATCGTCTGGCGTATGGAACGAAAAATTCGAAACGCATTTTGAACGATCGTCAATGAGCATTATTAAAGGTGACTACTCAGAAACTAACGAAGCCCAGCGCCAAGAGCTGTACAATTACCTAAATGGTAACGAGAGCAAGGTAGAGCTATTTAACGGCAATATTAATGTGGTTAATGGCGAGCCGGCAAGTAATGGTTTTACCGTATTACATTCTCGCTCAATTGGTGAAGACATCCGTTTTGGCCTTACCGAAAAACATAAATACACAGGTATTGTTGAGGTTAAAAACGGTATGCCAACGGATGACAGCATAAGTTTAATTGGTAAATCGTTAGTGCATTCAGCAGAGCTGACTACTAAAGCCTTTACACGTGGCTTCTTTGGCGATAGTGGCCAATACATAGTATCGATAGGCTTATTGTTATTCGCGTTTTCTACAGCTATTGCATGGTCGTACTACGGTGACCGTGCCATGATTTATTTACTCGGTAATCGCTCTGTTATGCCGTATCGCGTATTTTACGTTGCGGCGTTCTTTTGGGCGTCGTTTGCCGATACTACTTTAGTGTGGAAATTAGCTGCCGTTGCAATTGTCGTTATGACCTTGCCCAACTTATTTGGCATTATGTTATTGCGTAAAGAAATGAAACAATCCGTAGATGACTACTGGGTTAAATTCAAAAAAGACAACGAGCAATAAAACAAGTACAATAAAGGGCGCCGCAAGGCGCTTTTTTTATGCGTAGTATGGAGAGTAGTATGGCGATTATTCATTGCCCCAAATGTGCAAAATCAATTTCAGATAAACATCAGCAATGTCCACATTGCAATAGTAACATTGGCGCACTTAACTCTGAGCAGGTACAACAGCTTCAGCGCGAACAGCGAATTAAAAAACAGCAAATGTTTATGAACCATTCTTTCTTGGCACTCATACTATTTTTAGGTGGCTTTTTTTGCTTGTACTTTTTACAACCCGCAAAAGAAACCCTTGAGTGGTACGCTTATACAGTTGCAATTGGTATTGGCTGTATTTGGTATTTAGTAAACCGCGTTATTTTAGTGACTCTAAAAAAGAAAAGATGACATGAATATTGACAACCTTGTACAAAATATCACCCCCGAATTATTTGAGCGTTTACAGTATGGTGCTTCAACGGGTAAATGGCCCGATGGCACGCGGCTTTCTGATGAGCAAAAGCAACAAACGGTGCAACTTGTTATGCTTTACCAAGCTAAAATAGCGCAATCGAACGAGCAATTTACTATTGGCGCTAATGGCGAAATGATCCAAAAAACAAAAGCACAATTACAAAAAGAATTTAAATCTGAAAACGAAATAGCTAGGTTTAGTGAACATGATCTTTAAACACCTTTTTACACCTAAGTGGAAACACCCAAAGCAACAGGTTCGTCTAGACGCGATTGAAAAACTTGATGTAGAGCGCGACGCATCAATTTTAAGTTCATTAGCACTGGAAGATAATTCAGCCGAAATACGCCGTAAAGCACTGCAAAAAGTAAATAACTTAGCACTGTGGTGGAAAGCTTATAAACAAGATCAGGTGCTAAAAGATGTAGCTGAAATACAAATTTCAAATGCTGTGTTAAATAACGAAAGCGCACTGAGCACACAAATTAAAAGTGAGTATATAGACCGTTTTGCGCCAGTTAAAACGCTTGAAAAACTCGCCTTTGCTGAGAAAGAGCTGCAAGTACGCGTTAAACTTTTAAAGCGCTTAGCAAATCCTAAATTAATTGAAAAAGCATTTAAAGAAGGTAGCGAAGAGCTTCAAAGCCAACTTGTAGAGCTAGTTATAACGCATCAACTTGTTAAGTCATTAGTAAAACATGCTAAGGGTGATGCAAAGCAGCAGCTAGAGCAACATAGTGAGAACGAGCGTTTAGCGATAGAAATGCCTGCTCAGGTAGAAAGCGCAACGCGCGTTATTTTAGCAAAGCTAAACGCACTGCGAGATAAAAACGATTACGCCATAGTAAACCCACAAGCCGGTGAATTAATGGCGCAGTGGCAAGCGCTTGAGCTTAAATGGTTAAGCGAAGATCACGTTAAAGAGCTAGATAAAAAATACATCAGCATTACTGATAAACTCGATGCACATATTGCAACACTAAAAGCACAGCACGAACAACAGCAGCAGCGTTTAGCAGAGCAACAGCGCCAACTGCTTGCACTGGCAACGTTAGAGGCGCTAAGTGAAGAAATTGAAAATGCATTACAGTTAGGTTTAGAAACCCCTGAGCAAATTCAGCAAGATTGGCTAGAGGCAAAGGTAGCACAGGCTAAGCAGACGTTAACCGATGCGCAGCACGGCGATAATGCCCAAACTAAACAGGTTATTATTAAGCTTGAAAAACTATTCAACCAAGTAGCTAAATTACCCGAGCTTAGTAGCGCAATTGCGCAATTTAAAATTGCGTTTGATGAGCTAAAAGCCATAGAGCCAGCGCAGCAGCTAGCCGATTACGACGATGTTTTAACTCGTTTTAATAACGCATTTAAAGAAACTCGTAGCCACCTAAATGTGCTAGATGGGGCATTGCAGCAAAACTTTAAATCGCAATTAAATGCGCACAAAAAACAGTTTTTAGCGCAAATGAGTGAGCTGACAAAACCGCTTGAAAAAAATCAAAGCACCGCTAAACGAAAAGCCCGCGATGTAAAACGCCTTATTGAACAAGGTCGCTTTAATGTTGCATTTGGTGTATTTAAAGGCTTTGAAGAGTTGTTTGATAAATTAACACCGCAATTTCAGCAGCCACTTGTAAACTTAAAAGCCGATTTAGAAGCGCAACTTGCAGAAGCAAAAGATTGGCAAAAATACGCGGCAGCACCAAAACGTGAAGCCTTACTTGAAGAAGTGGCAGCGTTAGTCGACCAACCGTGTGACGACCCACAGCAGCGTGCTGAACAAGTTAAAGCGTTTCGTAAGCGTTGGAACGAGCTTGGCCGTTTAGATACAGAGCAAGAAAAGCAACAAGGTGAGCAGTTTGATAGCAACATAGAGCTGTTGTTTGCACCGTGTCGTAGTTACTTTGCTGAGCAAGAAGTGGCGCGTGAAGCGGCAAAAGCTCAGCGTCAGACCCTGATAAACGACATGCAAACACTAAGCGAGCAAGACACCGCTATCGAAAGCTTTGACTGGAAGCAATTTGAAAGCCAATACAACCGTTTAAATAAAGCGTGGCGCAGCGTAGGTAAAGTTGACCCTAAAACATACCGCGTATTAAATGAAAGCTTTAAAGCACAGCAACAAACTGTATTTGCTATATTAAATGCGTATCATAAAGATAACGCTACACAAAAAAGTGCCTTAGTGGAGCGTGCCTCAGTGCTTTCGCAAAGTGAAGATTTAGCAGCAGCATGCCAAGAGCTAAAGCAATTACAACAGCAATGGCAAAGTATAGGTTTTGCAGGTTTAAAAGCTGAAAATGCGCTATGGCAAAAGTTTCGTCAGTATAACGATGAAACCTTTAGCAAACGTAGCAGTGAGTTTGAGCAGCAAAAGCTGGCTCAAAACGAAACAGATAAACAAGCAGCAATAGAGCTGGCCGAGCTAGAAAATGCCCTTGAGCAAGTAAATCAAAAAGCCCAATTGCATGATCTTGAAACCAAAGTAAAAGGCTACGCACAATATAAATCGCTGGCGCCAAAAGTTGCAGCATTATTAAGTGCGATTGAAGAAAAGCTCGCTTTACTTACAAGCCAAGCACAACGCGCTAATTTTGAAGCACTTATTGATGCACTTGAAAATAACGATGTATTACCAAGTCAGTTTCAAGCGCCACTTGCAACGTCGCTAAGTAGTGAGCAACTTATTACAAGAATGGAAATTCTTGCTAATGTAAGCTCGCAAAATGCAGCGCTTAGAATGGCAGAGCAAGTCGCCATGCTTGATGATAAACACCGTGGTGAGCATGCTGATTTAAACTATTATTTAAAGCAGTTATTAGCGCTCAGTAAGGGTTCAGTTGAGCCTGACACACTTGCTAAAATTAAAACGATTTTCGCAGCATAATATGTAATTTGCCTGTATTAAATACGGGTATTGCATGATAAAAGCCGCTGTTTAAGCGGCTTTTTTATAATTAAAACGAGGATAAAGGTGAGCATGAGAATTTTATTACTGTTTTTAACCACATTACTTTTAAGCGCGTGTAATTCTACACAAGGCGTGTCTGTTTATTCATTTACCAGCTCAGAGGTAGAAAGTGTACTAGGTAATCAACTGCCTAAGTTAAGCGAAAAGGTGAGCTTAATGGGCTTGCCCGTGCAGTTTGATGTAAACGATTTAAGTGTAGATATAGGCCCCGATAACCGTGATGTTGTGGTGCTAGGCGCTGATTCAAGTGCTGAGGTAAATGCTTTTGCCCTAAAATACCCAGTACGCTTAAAGTTGCAAATAGAAGGGAGCCCGTTTTACGACAGTGAAAAAAAAGCCGTGTTTTTACGCAATATTAAACTACTAGATTCAAGCGTGGATGCAGGGGGTTTTAAAGGTAATTTAGCGGCACTTGATAATGAGGCTATGGACGTTATAAACGCCTTTTTAGCGGTTAACCCTGTTTATACATTAAATATGGATGACCCTAAAATGATGTTGTTAAGTAAATTGCCCCTAGATATGAAAGTAGTAAAAGGGGCCATTAAATTAGTTCCGCGACTTTAATGAACAGCACACCGATTACGGTAGCTTTACCCCTAAACGGTGCTTTTAATTAGATCGAGCACAGTAAAACGTACGTACTAATTAGCCTGTTTCCCAGGCTAATTAGGTTTTTATAATGGCAGCTTCTCGCAGCATACCCACCTCAAGACTCTCACGATTTGCAAAGCTTGGCTCTTTAGCCGGGGGTGTAGCAACCAACATGCTTATAGATGGCACCAAAAGTGCGCTCTCTGGTAATGGTTGGGATAATAAAGCTTTACTTTTACAACCTAAAAACATAGCAAAGCTAGCTGAACAGCTTTCACACCTGCGTGGGGCGGCCATGAAGCTAGGGCAATTACTATCTATGGATGCGGGCGAGCTATTAAGCCCAGAGCTCGCCCAACTACTCGCATTGCTTCGTGCTGATGCAAACCCAATGCCGCATAAGCAGTTAATTAAGGTACTAAAAAATGAATGGGGTGATGATTGGCTTGAACGTTTGTCACATATTGAACTTAGCCCCTTTGCAGCGGCTTCTATTGGTCAAGTGCACTTAGCTTATCAAGAAAATGGCGAAAAGCTGGCGGTAAAAATTCAATACCCTGGTATAGCGCAAAGTGTGCACAGCGATGTAGATAATGTTATTGCACTTTTAAACATTACTCGTTTAATCCCTAAAGAGCTTGATATACAGCCACTAATAAATGAGGCTAAAGCGCAGCTACTTGCCGAGGCTGATTATGAACGCGAAGCACATTACCTTAAAAAAGTGGGTAAATTGCTAAGCCAGCATGTTGAGTTTAAAGTGCCTAAGGTATATGCCGCTCATAACACTAAACGCATTTTGGCAATGGAGTATGTACAAGCCACGCCTATAGAAGCGCTTAGCAATTTACCCCAAGGTGAGCAAAATAACATTGCAGCGAACCTCATAGATTTATTTTTTAAAGAAATGTTTGAGTTTAAGCTAATTCAAACGGATCCCAACTTTGCTAATTTTCATTATCAGACTCAGAGTAAGCAAATTGTGTTATTTGATTTTGGGGCAACCCGAGAGATTTCGAGTGAGTTGAGCAAGGCCTACCTGTCACTATTTATTGCAGGCACCGAAAACAATAGGGCGGGCGTGTTAAATGCAGCACGCGAAATAGGTTACTTTCAAGACTCCATACTCGATTCTTACAAAAGCCATGTTATTGATTTGTTTTTAATGGCGTGTGAGCCGCTAAGAGACACGGGTGAGTTTGATTTTAAAAACAGTCCCTTAGCAACAAATATTAAAAATGCAGGGCTTGAGCTGAGCGCACAGTCGCAGCAATGGCATACACCACCGGTCGATGCGTTGTTTATTCATCGTAAGCTGGCTGGGCTTTATTTAATTGCGACTAAGTTAAATGCAAAAATAGATATTAATACTTTATTTAAGCCTTATATTAAAAGCGACTTTATTTAACTGTTTAGCGCGTGACTTTATGACATAATAATCGTGGTATTTCGCGAGGATGATGCAATGATAAAACAGTTTTTAAACGACCCTAAACTTTTACTTAATGCGGTAGGAGAGGGTATTTACGGCTTTGATTTATCGGGTAACGCGGTGTTTGTAAACCCCGCTGCTGAGCGCATGACCGGCTGGAAAGCCGATGAGTTATTAGGAAAAAAAATACATCAATATCACCATCACAGCCATGCCGACGGCTCCCCTTATCCGGCCGATGAGTGCAAAATATATTGCACCATGTTTGATGGCAAACGCCGCGAGGTTAAAAACGAAGTATTTTGGCGAAAAGACGGCACCTCGTTTGCAGTAGAATACACATCTACCCCAGTTTACAGGCAGGGTGAGTTAATAGGTGCAGTCGCGGTATTTCGCGATATATCAGCGCAGAAAAAAACACAAAATGATCTAAAACAAGCACTTGAGCAAGTTAAGCACTTAAGTGAGCAACTACAAGATGAAAACAACTACTTAATTGAAGAGCTTAACCAAGATTGGCAAGGCTCAGGTTTAGTGGGCCAAAGCCATGTTTTTCAAGCTATGTTGGCACAGATCAAACTTGTTAGTGAAACCGACAGCACCGTACTTATACTCGGTGAAAACGGCACGGGAAAAGAGCTGGTGG
The DNA here is from genome assembly GCF_005887365.1 of Pseudoalteromonas sp. S3785. Classification (NCBI taxonomy): domain Bacteria; kingdom Pseudomonadati; phylum Pseudomonadota; class Gammaproteobacteria; order Alteromonadales; family Pseudoalteromonadaceae; genus Pseudoalteromonas; species Pseudoalteromonas sp. S3785. Next base: position 17,917 of record NZ_PNCT01000051.1, read on the forward strand.
CGCGTAACTTACACCGATTAAGTAAGCGCAGTAATCAAGCATTTATAAAAGTGAACTGCGCAGCGTTTACTCCCAGTTTGTTAGAGTCGGAATTATTTGGCCACGAGCGCGGTGCGTTTACTGGTGCAAACGAGCGACGTAAAGGCCGCTTTGAACTGGCCGACAAGGGCACGTTGTTTTTAGATGAAGTGGCTGAGTTGCCATTAGAGGCGCAAAGTAAATTGCTACGCGTATTACAAGAACAAGAGTTTGAGCGCGTAGGCGGTAGCACTACATTAAAGGTAAATATTAGAGTATTGGCGGCAACAAATCGTGACTTATGGCAAATGGTGCAAAAAGGCAGTTTTAGAATTGATTTATATTATCGGCTTAATGTATTTCCTATTAAAGTACCGGCATTAAGAGAACGCAAAGAAGATATCCCTTATTTGTGTACTAATTTAATTACTCAACTTAATAAGCGTTTAGGTAAGCAGTTAAAAGGTCTCAGTAAAAAAGCGATTAGCCAACTACAAGCTTATGATTGGCCCGGTAATATTCGCGAGCTCCAAAACGTACTCGAACGCGAAGCTATTTTATCAAAGCACGACATACTTAAGCTAAGCCAGCCGTTACAAGCGGGTACAAGCAATGTGGTTAATGCCTCTTTTACACTTGCTGAAGCACAAAAGCAGCATATTATTGCCGTGCTTGAACTATCTAATTGGCAAATATCGGGTGATAAAGGTGCAGCAAGTAAGTTAGGGCTACCAGAGAGCACGCTTCGTTCTAAAATGCGTAAACTAGGTATTGCTAAAAATTCGTGATATTTAACGGGTTTCGTTAAATATCACGAATCAAATTCATAAGTATAAATATATATTCTTTTATATCAAATGCTTAAGTTAAGTTTCAGCTTGGTCTGAAAGTTGCAAAAGTTTACTTAATACCGTCACTATTAAGTAAGTACTATGAAGTTTGATATTAAAGAAGAAGACATGATCATTAAGCCCTACAAAACAGAGGGCCCGATTTACATTCGCGAACAAAAAGGCTTTTTTCAGCGTATAAGGCGTAACTTAGGTTGGCTACTTATGCTCACATTTATAGCCATACCATGGATACAATATAAAGGAGAGCAAGCGGTGCTACTAGATGTAGCAACGCAAAAATTTACAATTTTTGGCTTAACCTTACTGCCGCAAGACTTTATGATTTTAGCGCTGCTATTTATGGTAGGCGCCTTTGCATTGTTTTTTGTCACGAATTGGCTTGGCCGCGTGTGGTGTGGATATACCTGCCCCCAAACAATCTGGATGTTAATGTTTAGTTGGGTAGAGCAACGTATAGAAGGTACGCGTAATCAGCGTATAAAGTTAGATAAATCGCCATGGAGTGCTTTAAAGTGGCGTAAAAAAATAACAAAACATGCTGCGTGGCTTGTTATATCACTGCTTACGGCCACCTCGTTTATGGCGTATTTTATTCCCGCTAAAAGCTTATACCTTGAAATGTTTACCTTACAGTGGTCGGGCATTACCAGCTTTTGGGTGTTTTTATTTGCATTTTGTACTTATGGAAATGCTGGCTTTTTACGCGAAAAAATGTGTAACGTGGCATGCCCGTATTCTCGCTTTCAATCGGTGATGTTTGATAAAGATACATTGGTAGTAAGCTACGATCCAAAGCGCGGCGAAAACCGCGGCCCTCGTAAACGTAAAGCAGACCCTAAAGCACTTGATTTAGGCGACTGTGTAGACTGTAATTTATGTGTAGAGGTATGTCCTGCGGGCATAGATATTCGTAACGGCTTGCAGTATGAGTGTATAAATTGTGGGTTATGTATTGATGCCTGTGACGACACTATGGATAAATTTGGTTATCAAAAAGGGTTAATTAAATACGCCAGCGAAAAACAGCTCGAAGGTAAAAAAACTAATCCATTTAGGCTTAAATTAGTGGGGTATGGCGTATTAACAGGGGTGTTAATTATTTCTATGGTTGCATGGGGGTTGCAACGTACGCCAATAGAGGCATCGGTACTACGCGACAGAAACGCCTTGTACCGTGTAAATTATGAAGGTTTAGTAGAAAACCCATATACACTCACTATTATCAATAAAACTCAGCAGCCAATGCATTACGCCATAGCTATAGAAGGGCTACCAAAGGCTATGCTTAGTGCGCCAAGCTCTATTTTGGTATTACCAGGACTCATGAAGAAAATCCCGGTTACAGTCACTGCCGATGGTTACGATATTGAAAAAAAAGTAACGCCAGTGAGCTTTATTATTTCAGCCAATGAAAATCCAGACATAGCCATTACTAAAACAAGTCAGTTTTATAAAAACTAGCAATGGCTTGGGCTAAAGTTAGCTCACGCCATTATTTAATTGCGATGAAATAAAACGTTTTGCAGCATCTAGGTTATCAAATAAACATTGGTTAAAATCTATATCGCGTTTAGCGTTTTGCATTATTCGCTGCATTTGGCTTATAGCAATAGGGGAGGTGAGAACAAATGCACTTATTAAGCAGTTAGTCTGTTGCATATGTGTACTTATGGCAACCATTTCTTGCTCTGCATCGGGTGTAGCCGCAAGTATACACGATGAGTCGCTTATGTAACCCCATTGCTTACCTTCAAATTCAGCCACTGTTTCATAAAGAGCGGCTTTAAAGCTAGCTAACACTTCAAGGTCTAAATTTCCGCTAAACTGGGCAATCACGATATTGCCCTCAACGGATAGAGTAACCTCTGCATGTTTATTTTTGTATTTCATGGCAGGCTCCTAATTTAAATTAGTTCAAAATTAAAGTGACTTTAAATAATCTAACGCACCGGTAATAACAGCTACTTGCGCTTGAGTACATTGCTCATCTGAGGCGCTTGGGCTATCAGGGTATACTTCGGTTGTTGTTACATACGGGGCGTCAGTAAAGCCCATGCATAAGCCCAATTCGCGAGCTGCGTAGTTTATAACGCCAAATTGTTCCTGCGGTACACCAATTAATTGATTATTTTCGTCACTAGGGGCGATGTGGGTTACCTTCTCAACACTATTTAAAATGGCCTTTTGAAACTCAGGGGCTGGTTTTTTGCTATCTGCCACTAAATAAAAGCCATCTGGTATATTCCAGTTAGTGTTAATTTTACCATCGCGGGCAGCTAAGGCCGGCCTAAACTCACTGTTGTCTGTGTCTGTGGTTTCGTGTAAGTCAATGTGCGCAACTAACTCAGTGTTAAGCGAGGTTACATATTTCATAATAGCAGCTGATTCTTGGGCTGGGCTGTTATCGTAAAAAGAGCGGTTAGGGTCAATGGCCTCAGGGTTCCAACGGTTTATGGTTTCAAAGCCCCAGGGGCTAATACACGGCGCAATAACAAAGTTAAAATTATTTATATATTTTTGAACGTCAGTATGAGCAAATGCCAGCGCCCCCATAACGCCACTTGTTTCGTAGCCGTGCACCCCGCCAGTAATTAAGATGGTTGGGCGATCACTTTGCCAATTTTTACTTTTATATGCATAAAGAGGAAACTTAAGTGGTGAATAGTCTAACTCGCCGTACTGCTCAACATGTAAAAACGCGTTAGGTTGCTTGATTTTACTCACAACGAGCTGGTTGTAATCACGCTTTTTTTGTTGAAGTTGTAACCATGCTGCTTTATCACTGCTGTTCCAAGGTGTATTGGGGGTACCGATTGGGTATAAAGAGTCGCTCATTGTGTGCCTTTAATTTATCGCTTTACAAAGGCATTAGCTTATCGTTGCTAGAAAAAGCCTGCAACTAGAAATGCTCGGTTACGTCAGACGTATTTTCATATAAGGTGGCGTTTTCGCGTTTATGTTTTTCGAATAAATACTCACGCAGTGCTTCTTTACCACTTTTAATACTGACAATTTTAGCAGCATAGCCTAAGTTAGTTTTACGGACTAAATCTACAAGTAGGGTGACTTTTTTCTTATTGGGTAGTTTAAATGTAATATGTTGCGCGTGGGCAAGGCTGTAGCGATGGTCGCGGGGTTTTAGTAGCACGCCACTACTAGAGAGCGAAAGTACATAAAAGCGCTCACTTTGTAGGTTAAGATCAGAATAACGCCAGCTTCTTTCTACACCTTCGGTATCAATAACCTCTGGCGCACTTAGTACGGGGTTTAAGTAACCATCATCGTTGAGTTTAAACTCAAGCGGAAACCACAATTGATAATGCCCAACTTCAGCTAACATAGTTAATTTAGCATGAGACAGCAAACCTTTTAGTGTATCGGGTAAGGTGGTTCTTAAGCTAAGCTGTGAGTTATCGTTTGTATTGTCCTTGTTACTGCCTACAACAGACGAAATAAAACTTAACTCTTCCTTAGTTAAATCCATATTATTTCTCGTTTAATAAAAACTTCACATTAAACCAATAGTGCACTTTCTTCAATATTCAAACGTGAAATTTAAGCAAATTTAAACACCTGCTTAGGAGTAAATAAGGTGTGTTTATTTTTTAGGGATTATTTACCATCGTATAAACATTAAATGTTCGCAGCATACAGGCACTTTATAATAAGCGTTTATACTTGCTTGGCTAACCCCCTCACTTTTAAAGCGCAACGCGCTTTGGTATTTAAACTATGGTAAAATTTATTTTTAATTTCAGTCTATTCAAGGTTTTATGGCGCAGTTTATTGCCACTCCAAGCGGGTTAGGGCGTTTTTTTACACGTATTAGCACCGTTACTATTAAGCAAAATTCACTCGTTATACATTTTAAAAATAATACTTCACGCGCGTATTTAATAAGCGACTTTACTAATTTTACACACTTTAAAAAAGGCCTCTTTAGCGGGAAAATAACCCTCAACCATGGTACAAAAACGGTAATTAGCTTTTTAAATAAACAGCAGGTTCAAACACTTAGTGAGCAGTTAAACAGCGTGTTTGCCAATTACCTAGAAGAAAAAGTGAATACAGCAAAAACGCTTGTAAAACGCTATGCAACAAACGAGTACCTGCGCGACTCAAATGTGCCTGTACTAAAATCGGCGGTGTTTTCACTGGTACAGCAGTATGGGGCTTCACCTTCACTCTGGCAGCAGTATTTATCGATCACTGATATTAAGTTTTTAACTATTTTAAGTAGCTCACCAACAACAGCGCATGCCACAGAGCAACTGCGCAAAGCCTATGAGCAAAAAACGCTAGCGGCAAGAGCCGATTTTTATAATGTGATTGAATCTAACCCACTTACCCAGGAGCAGCGCCTTGGCGTTATACGCAATAACGATAAAAATTTAGTGCTAGCGGCTGCAGGGACTGGCAAAACATCGGTAATAGTTGCAAAGGCTCTGGATTTAATAGTCCAAGAGGGTGTAAAGCCCGAGCACATATTAATACTTGCTTATAATAAAAATGCGGCAAACGAGTTAACTGAGCGCTTTAATTTAAGGGTGCAGCAAGCAAACTTAAATGTTATGCCGCCTACTATTTTAACGTTTCATGCGCTGGGGCTGAAGTTACTTAAAAGCGATAATAAAACACTTAACTTATCGCCTTTTGCAAAGGATGCGTTGGCGCTTAATAAATGGTTTACCCAGTGGCTTAGCAACACCCTAAAAACAGACTCTCGGTTTTGTAAAACCTTTGTTGAGACCCTGTACGAACCTAATGATAGCCCCAATACCGCAACTAAAACCGCTATAAAAGCACAAATCTATCACACCCTATCGGGGTTAAAGGTAAGCAGTTATCAGCACTTATTAATTGCCAATTGGCTTTATATGTATGGAATTGAACACACTTACCAAAATGATGACACCGCCGACTTTTACTTGCCACAGCACAACATTTATTTGGTACATTTTGCGATAGATAGACAAGGTAATTCAGCTCAGAACATTACTAAATCGCACAATAGTGGGCATGTTAAATCAGTACGGGCGCACCATAAAAAACACGGCCAACTGTTGGTACAAACATTTCACTATAACTGGCAAGAAAGCCAGCTTGAGCAGCGTTTAAAAACGCAACTACAAAAACATAACGTGAACATTAAACCCTTAGATAACCATGCAGTGTACGAGCGGTTATCTGCAACCGGGCTGTTAAAGCAAAATATAAATAAATACTTAAACTGCCTAAGCGCAATACGGGGAGAGCATTTATCCAGCTCGCAAATAGCAGCGCGAATTGCTAAAAGTGGCATTATAAATCATAAGCGTTATACAACATTGTTAGTGGCTATGCAGCGTGCATACGCTGAAAAACTTAAAGAGCAAGGCGCTATAGACTTTGACGACATGATTACAAGCGCAGAATTGGCGGTTAAATCGGGTAAGGTAAGTGTACCTTGGCGTCATATTTTAGTGGATGAATTTCAAGATATTTCATGCGCACGTATGGCGCTTCTAAATACATTAATAAAGAGTGGTCCGCAACCTTGCCTTACTGCGGTTGGCGATGATTGGCAGGCTATTTATCGGTTTTCAGGCGGTAATTTGGCACTCACCACGCAGTTTAACGATTTAATAGGCAGTCACTCACTCACGTTATTGCAAAAAACGTTTAGATATAACAACAGTATTAGTGAAGTGGCAGGGCGGTTTGTAATGCAAAACCCTGAACAATATAAAAAGCACATCACTACACATACGCAAGTAGGCACCCCTCAAGTTGTGTTACTTGACGATTTACATCAAGGTAAAAAGTCAGTAGCGCTAAAAGTGCAGCAAATCATAGCCACAATTAATAAAAATAATAGTACGGCCAGTATTGCCGTATTGAGCCGATATCGATTTATGCTTAATGAGGTAGAGCTACATTTAGTAGGTAACAATTTTGCTAATCCATTGCATTTTTGGACACTGCATGGCGCAAAAGGACTTGAGGCTGATTACTGTATTATTATAGGTTTCGAGCAGGGTAAGTTAGGCTTTCCTAGCAACAACCCTGGCAATTTACTTGTTGAGGCATTATTACCCACGCAAGATACTTTTAAGCATTCTGAGGAGCGACGCTTATTGTACGTAGGGATCACGCGTGCTAAGCATAAAAGCTATTTAATAGCGCCGCCATCTGGGTATTCTGAATTTATTAGTGAGCTAATAAACGATAGTTACCCAATTGAAATAGCCTCTAACTTGTTTACAAAACAGACTAACAGCAGGATAAGTAAGGATAATGCTTAAATGTAAGGGGATTAGTTGCGTAAAGCATATTTTATAACGCAATTGTTTGATATTAACTTTTTTTAAATGTTTAATAAATTATCGTGATCTTACCTTTATGAACTATGCGCTTTTTTAATTCGTACTTTTTGCTTTCAGATCAACATACTCATGACAACGAAGTGGCACATTGGCGAATTAGTGCTCTGCGCATTATTTCAAGCCTCGTATTACTGTTGTGCTTTTTTGTAGCTTGTCATACGTTTAGCTCCGCATTAGCACTTAAGCTTAGCTATATACTTGTACTTACCTTTGGCTTTTTAACAATTGCTGGTGGCTTGCTTTTAGCAAGTAAGCGGTTTTATAAACAAAGTGCACACGCTTTATTGATTGCTATTGTTATAGCAAGCCTGTGTATGAACCTTTTTCTAACAGATTTAGAGTTAGCTAAAGTCGGTTCTATGTATATGTATTCTTGCCCAATTATTGCGCTTATGCTGCTTGGCTACAGAACAGCAATAGCCTATTCAATACTAAACATTGTGCCGTTTTATATGATTGTGAATAACGTTGATTTATCAAACGTCACAGGTATAGCCCAGCAATTACCCAGCGCAGATTTATACATAACGGGATTAATTTTTTTATTTTTTAATATTTGCATCCCTTTAGCAGTAGCGCGCACCATAGTTGCTGCAAAGCGCTTAAATAAATCGATGAACGTAGCGAATACATTGCTAAGAAATAAAAACGAGTTATATAAAACTTTTTTTACCGAGTCAGATAAAGCCAAAGTCATTGTAGATGAGCAGTTTAATATTACCGATACCAATAAATGTGCCGACGCCTTATTTGGCTTAAGCACAATGCCACGTAAAAAGGACATAAAAATAACTGCTTTATTGCCCTCAATGGCACCTTATTTAAATGAGATAAGCCAAGTTGTTGAATTTAAAGAGCGCTTTTTAAGGGCTAGTTACTCTGTGGCAATCAATAAAAACTATCGCATATATGAATTTTACGATTGCACTGAAGAGCATGTTATAAAGCAAAATTTACTCACGGCTGAACAAGAAAACAAACGTTTAAAGTACTCAAACCCCCATACCAAGTTACCTAACGAGCACTGGTTTGAGTTGCAATGCGAGCGACTAATTAGCAAGTATAGCCACGGTTTTTATATTGTGGTGACCCAAACCGCAAACAGTGAATACTTAAAATTAAAACTTTCTCAGCAAAGTGCTCAAGCGCTATTAATTAGTGCATACAAGCGCCTAAAAGCCATACCTGAGGGGCCATTTTTATGTGCTCATGTGGCTACTGGTAAACTCGCTTTTATAATAGGCGTGCAAGGCGAAGGTGAGGTTAAAAATAAGGTGCTACCAGCCATAAAGTACACCTTGGACAAAACATATGCATTGCAAAGTGGGCGAAGCCAGCAAGACTTTTTGTTTGGTTATGCGCGCTACCCAGATCAAGGCCATTCAAGTGCCGAGGTACTAGCAAATGCAGAAAGTGCCCTTAAACACGCAAATAAGTGCGAACCGATAAGTGGTTACGACGAAAAACGCTCGCAGGCCTTTTTAGAAAACACGAAATTTCTATGCTATTAGATGAAGCGCTAACGCAAAACGATTTGAGTGTACATTACCAGCCTAAAGTGACTGCCAGTGGTAAATGCATAGGTCTAGAGGCGCTTGCTCGTTGGGATAGCAAAATTCTTGGCACTGTATCGCCAGGAGTATTTATCCCCATTGCTGAAGAGCACAGAATGGTTAGCCGCCTAACAGATTTAGTTATTCAAAAAGTATGCTCGCAACTTGCTGATTGGAGTCTGCAAGGCTTACCGACTGTGCCAGTATCTATTAATATTTCGTTGCTAGACTTTAGCCAAACTGATTTTATAGCCAAGCTCGTAAAATATTTAGCTGACTTTAATGTAAAGCCACACCAAATAGAATTAGAGCTGACCGAAACCTCTTTAGAGGCAAATCATGCGCACTCGCTAACGCTAATTAAAACATTGCAGTCGTGGGGCTTTACTGTATCGGTCGATGATTTTGGTGTTGGGTACTCTAACATTGCACGTCTTGCCGATTACCCTATCAATAAATTGAAACTCGACCGCTCTTTAATTAGCCAAGTTACCAGCTCTACTAGACAAAAAAGTTTAGTAAAAGCGGTGCATGTTATGTGTAAAGAGCTTGATATTGCGTGTGTGGCCGAAGGCGTAGAAACACAAAAACAGGTTGATGTAATGGCGCACATGGGTTGCACAGAGTTTCAGGGCTTTTATTTTGCAAAGCCAATGCCTGCAAAAGAGTTTGTAGCTCACGTTACTAAACATGGTTTAGTGTTTGCGCGCAAGGCCATACTTTAATTACCTAAATTGACTTCGTGATTAACAGTCAGTGTGTATGCAACATCACTTTAAAGTGTAACAATCACTGAGCACTCATATTTACTATTTAGCCTGCTATTACATGCTGTTAAACTTAACGCCTATTTAGATTTCTTTGAGAGCGTTATGCGTACCTGTGCTTTTTTAATTAAGCGAATGAGCTTTATATTCGTTTTCTTTACTTTATTTTCATTCAAAGGGGCTGCCCAGCAGCAAGATCAAACCCTAATTTTGGCCGGTAGCGCAGTTAATAGTTGTAGTGAAAAAACGGCGCTCGGTTGCAGCGCGCAAAATAAAGCTGTGTTTCGGGTATCGAAGGCAAATATTAAACAAATAAGGCTAAATTGGCCTTCGAGTCATACCACTAAAAAAGCAGACGTATTAACGACCTTAGACGCCCTTATAAGCAAAAATGCAAACGTAGTCTCTAAAAGTGAGCTGCTTTGGCAATGGCGAGATATCAATAACGAGCAACTCAATAGCCTAACAAAGCAAGAGTTTAACTTTGTGTTTGATATGCTCGAACAACCTCATGCAAACACCACCCCAAAAGCTGAGCCACCAAGCAACGGCATATTGCAATTTATAGCGGGGAGCTTAAAGGTTGCTAACCCAACACCCACCTTATTAATTATTAGCGCAGCCCAGCGCGACCCATACGCACAGGTAGAGGCGCTTAAAACGCTTTTACCAAAAGGTGTAACCAGCCAATGGTTACCGCTTACACCTGCACTTGCTAAAGCAATTACTAACAATACCTGTAGTGATTTACCGGCGCTGCGTCACTCACAAATGAACCTGTATAATCGCAGTAATGTTTACCCTGAGCTTACAAAGGCTGAGCATACACTGTGTAATAAAGGGGTTGAGGCGTTAGTTAATTTAATAAACACCAGCACCGGTGTTTTATTTAGCGACGGCACGGCTAAAAATGCTTTAAAAGCACTGTATGATGAAAATAATATTGCCTACCCTTGGACGAACGCGATTAAAACTCGCCCTGTTATTGTAGGGCTAGGTGCAGGAAGCAAAATACAAAGTGAAAATGTCTATCTTTCACAGCATCAAAGCGAAACGGTATTAAAAGCAAAAAGTGCCCCGCAGCCTACTGTAATTAAGGGGTTAAACACGTTTACCTATGGGTCACTGAGCACTCGCTTTAGTGAGCAAAATCAAACGCTAAACCTAGCGAGTACATTAAATAACGTTAAGCAAAACGCTGTTATTAAGCACGGTTTTGGCATTGATGAAAACACAGCCTTAGTCGTTATAAAATCCCAAAAAGGAAATTTAATGACGGTAATAGGGCAAAGTGGCGTGGTGCATTTAAGTACGCAGCAAAAAGCAAACAACTATAACTACTCGTACTGGCCTGCTCGTAGTGTAATAGATATTACTAATGCGGGCTTTAAGCTTAGCGAGCGCACCATTAGCCAAGCATTAGCACCTGTTAAAATACCGCCTTTACCGGTGCAGCGTTTTGCCAATATTTTAACCGATTCAAAACTACGCTCGCTCACACAAGCCATGTGCTTAAGTCAAGAGCAAAGTGCGGTAGGGCAACAAGATGACCTTTTAATAAATTTAACGGCCACAAAAAACACCCACTATTACCGCGTTAATACCCAGCCGTATGGCTGCGCGCTAAGTAATTTATTATTAAATGTAGAACGCTTTTAACCATAAGCGCTACACACATAAGCTTTATATAAAGGTTTAAGTTTAATGTAATGAGCTTTAAAATAGCGCCCAAGAAATTTATTACCTATTCACTTAGTTATATTCTACGAATAGGTATTAACCAAGCAGATTTTATAAAGAGCAATTTATGAATAACGAGCACGACATAATCGACAACCTAGCAGAACTAGAGAACTTTTTAGTTATGGTAGAAAACGGCGGCTTAGGTTTAAAAGGGGTGGCTGGTGTAGGTATGGCCACAAGTAACAAAGACGGCAGCCATTTTGTTGCGGTCTTTGACGATAAGCAACAGTTATTACTAGCGCGAGGCGTTACAGCTGAAGTGTTCGAAAACGGCAAAGACATGGTGCGCAACGGCGTAGGGCGTTCACACTAAAACCTTAAAAGCGCCGTATGGCGCTTTTAACTTTTTATAACGAACTCTAAAATATTTAAAGCCTGCCAACTTGTTTTGAGCTAATACTGGTCACAATATTATTTTCAAAGCGGATCAATACGATGTACATCCCTCCAATCGAGCCTTTTAGCTTATAAGTAAACTCTTCTGTTTTAACTAAATTGTCACCTTTGCCGATATCAACAGCTTCATTAAGCACATCTTTATAAAGTGGTGCACCCACCAGAGCTACAATGTCGGATTTAGTTTTACCCACACTTAATAGGTTTCCGTTTTTTAGTCGAAAACTACCTTGGGCAAACGCAAAGCTTGAAATAAAAAGAGATAAAAGCAGAGGAAACACAATACGTTTTTTCATAAGTCATCCTTAAACACATAGTATTTAATGCTAGGTATACAAGGTAATACAGAAAAATGACAGTGAAAAAGAGAAAATAGGGGATTAAATGGTCGGTATGGATTGCCCTCTAGTAGTATTCACTATCATGCTTTACCAGGCGTAAAATAAATAATTGGGAATACCAAAGTTTGTAACTCATTACTTATGAGAGCGGTTGCTATTCCTCTAGGTGTGGTTAGCGATTCTATTTAACACCTTCTTATAATTTGATAGTCGATGTTTTAAACCTAGTAAACAATAGGGTGTAGCTTAACTAATTAAATAGTTGTAAATATTCACATGCTTGTATATTTTTATGGTTCATTCAAATAAAAGGGAAAAATTATGAAATATGGATTTTTAATATTATGTGCTTTATTTCTTACTGCTTGCGCTACTGCTAACTACACAACTGGCAGCGACTTTAAAACGGATAACGTTGATCAAATTTTAGCTAGAATTAAAGGTAATGAACAAAACTTTGTCAAAGATGATTTATTCAGCGCGATTATTAAGACGACTAAAAAACACAGAACAGGTAATAGCCCAATTTATAGCAAAGAAGTAAAACGTATTTTACGTCATAGAACTAGGCCAGAAGCGAAGATCATAAAAGATAATGAGTGAAACTGAAGCATATATACAATTAATTGCGATGGTAGGCATTTTATTATGTCTACCTTACTGCGGGTATGTGTTTTACAACATAGGTAAGTTGATAACAGCGAAGTTATTCCCTCCAAAGTATTTGTTTATCGAAATTACTGATGAAGAAGGTTTAGTTCGAATTGAAAAAATTGATTTGGAAGACAACCAAGAGCTAATTAAAAAACTATTAAGAGCTAAGAGTAACTTTAATGAAAACTTCTAAGGGAATGTTAGCCTCTGTTATAGCTGGCGCTAACACGCTTGGGTTGATAATCATACAAAAAGTTTGCGCAGGGGAGTCTTATTTAGATTTTGCTACTAGTTGTACACCTTTAGTAATAACACCTATTATTTATGCTGGGGATTGGTTATTTGCTTTACTCGATATTCAAAGTGCTGAAACAATGAGAGCAAGGGGAACTTTGAAAAAAAGTATTAAATTTTTGAAAAAAGAGCTCTTAGAGGCTAGTAATACAAATCGAGACACTCAGGTAATAGAAAAAGAGCTAAATGATGCAATAGTAGCTCTTTCTAATTTAATGAAAGTAAAAGAATCAAAAACCCGCTAATTAAGCGAGTTTTTATATATTGTAATACCTCTCACACTTCGTTTTATCTTTTCAAGGTTATCTGATAACACCCATAACATCCCTGCTAGGGTGTCTTTATCCATTGCTTCAAAGTGATCTTCAATACATAGCGCGTTAATTGCGGCTTCTGCTTGGTAGATGCTTTTATCTAGTTCGTTTTTAAGTTGTAGCGCTTTGTTGTTTTGCATTTGGTATTTCCTGCTGTTTTGTTGAGGAAAAGATACAAGTAATTTTGTTCATTACAAAGTGACAAAATATACGTCCTATGGTACAAACTGCGTCTTGAAGTTCGTATTTTGTATTTTATATTAAAAAGGACGTATTAAATGGAGCGAATAACCCCCGAAAATTTAAGAGAGTTACGTAAAAAATTAGGTTTATCGAGTCAACAAGCAGCAGATAGTGTTTATAAAAACCAGCGATTATGGCAAAGGTATGAAGCGCCGGTGACTGCTAGTAGCAGTTTGAACATACCGCCAGCAACACTTGAGTTGTTTTGTTTGAAGCACGGATTACCTTACCCACCTAACAAGCAAGGTAAATTAGGGAAACTTGTTAGTTTTTATGGTGGCCAAGGAGGAGCTGGGCATACATTGCTTACTATTGATATTAGCACCGCGCTAATGGCTGATGGCTATGAAGTGCTTGTTATATCTGATCGTAATGGCTGTGCGATGTTTGGTGAAATGTCTATTAAACATAACTACCCATTCCCCAGAACAATAGAAATTGAAAGCTCAAATAATTTGAATTCTACGAATGACTTGGTAAATATACCTTACTCTACTTCTCCTAATGGCTTAAAGCCGATAATAGATAACTATGATTTCGTATTTATCGATATTGGTTTTATGATGGCTGAAAAGTACTTTGATGTTTTAGAGCCTGATTTGATAATAGGGCCTGCGAAAATTAATGAAATTAAAGATCGCAATGTAAGAGCTTTTTATAACTTGAGAAATTTAGCTAAAAGCTTTTCAGAGAAAAAAAATGAAAAAACTAAACTCGCGTTATTGATGGTTGCAGTATCAACCCATTATGCATTCAGTCCTGGTTACTACGGTTTGTTTGATGAAAGTGCAGATGATTATGAAGAAGAGAGAGATATTTATTTTAAACAGCAAGAAGAAAACGAATTAGATCAAGAGGAGCTATTGAGATTATTTAATAGTTTATCGGGTAAGCCTAATATGTACTTGATGAATAGCTATACCTCAGATGCTTATGATAGCTATAGAGAAAGATATGCTAAAGGGTATAGTATATTTAACAAAGCGCCTGATTCGTTACCAGCTCATGAGCTACGAAGCGTTAAAAATGAAATATTAAGAATATTGGGTGTTCCAAGTAGATAATAGGTAGCATGGCTGGTAAATTAAAATATTTTAGGAAACTCTATGTTTAATAAGCAATTATGGGCTAACGTGTCCAAACTACATTTTCTAGAGAGCTATCCCGCTTTACCATGCCCATACTGTAAAAGTATGAATCTTAAATTAGATACTGAAAGCTTTACTGCTAGGAAATTATCTTGGCAAGCAAGAAGAGCTTATCAGGAACAGTTTAAAGACAATGAGTTAATGGATTTCGCAAATAAAGAAGATAATAGCTTCTTTAAGTTAGCAGCACTTGTTCTCACTGCCGCTGATGGGGCAATGTACCAACCTTCGCAATTTATTGCATTTTTCAAGTGTGGTATGTGTAATGAAAATGTGTCATCTACTGGCTTGGCTAAAATACCAAATAATGATACATCGGTTAGACAAATTAAAGTTGAAAGCTTCAACCCGCCTTTACCCTTGTTTCCATTGAGCGATACAACACCGACCTCTATAAATGAAGAGTTATTAAGTTCGTTTAATCATTTTTTTTCTGACACTTGTTCTTCGGGTAATAGGCTAAGAAGGGCGGTTGAAAAGCTATGCTTAGAGTTAGGTTATACACAAGAGAGAAATCTCTATCAAAACATTGAGGCTATGGCTGATGAATTCCCTTTAGAGGCGCGCTGGCTTCAATCACTTCGGCTTGTAGGGAATGAAGCGACGCATGCTGATAAAATAACTGAAGATGACTTATTAGACTCATACAAAGTGTTTGAAGTGGTACTCGATATATTCAGGCGAAAACACATAGAACCTGAAATTGAAAAGGTAGCACTTCAATTACAAGATAAGTTCAAAAAACCGCACAAACAATTAAGTCTAAAGCCTTAAGTGTGGGTATTAATTACAGGTATTTTAATTTTATATTGAATGATCTTTGAATCCCACTATAAATTTTCGGGCTTTTAAGTTATTGCACTAATAGTTTTGCTGTTAGCACTTTTGATCATTATGTCATCTATTAGCTCTTGCTTTAGGTGGCAGAGTGTCTTAAATTTAGACAAATCATATTTTTAGTTGCAGGGACAGCATGGCTCGTAGAAAAAATAACTCTTCAGAATTCATAAATATGCTCTTCGAAATAACAGGCTATTTTTGGCAAGTTGGTGCATTTATTTCAATGCTTTTGTGGTTACTGACTGGTTATTTACTTAATTGGGGATATGGCCTCCGTACTAAAGAACACACAACTGTAATTACCGCGCTATTTGAGAAGTTTTCCATCATTTTTTATATTCCATTTCTTTTAGCTTTATTCTTTGCTGTAGTGCTTTCATTTAAGTGTTATCAAACGTTTAAGGCACAAAGCACTCATTAACTTACTATATAAAAAGGTTTTAATTGTCATATTTCAAATTAAGAGAAAGCTATAAAATAACAATATATATATTGATTAT
This sequence comes from Pseudoalteromonas sp. S3785, assembly GCF_005887365.1. Lineage (NCBI taxonomy): Bacteria > Pseudomonadati > Pseudomonadota > Gammaproteobacteria > Alteromonadales > Pseudoalteromonadaceae > Pseudoalteromonas > Pseudoalteromonas sp. S3785. Next base: position 33,947 of record NZ_PNCT01000051.1, read on the forward strand.
GTTGTTTTTTATAGTTACACCTTACGTACTAAATTTTTCGAATAATGCTATATCCAAAAACCCACAGGATTGGGGAGCGTTTGGAAGTTATTTAGGTGGATTACTTTCCCCTTTTTTAGCCATAGGATGTTTGTATTATGTTGTAAAAACTTTCAAACAACAGTCATTTGAAAATACCTTTAATTTGTTGTTAGAACAACATAATGATATTGCACATAAAATAACTTTAAAGGGGGATAGTAAAGCTTCTATTGTTGATGATACTTTAAATAAATTAGGTAATGAATGGTTAGTAAAAGAAAAAAATTCGGCTTCAGCTGATATTAATGAAAGCCCTCAGATAAATAGTTATTTACGAGTAGCATATCAAGTATTAAAGTTTGTAGATGAAAACTGCCCAGATGATAAAAGAAAGTATTCACGAATATTTAGATCATTTTTATCAAATGAACTAGTGCTTTTGTTGGCATTAAACTCAGCTAAGCGAAATAAAAAAGAGAGATTTAAATTCCTGAAATATAAGCGTTTGATAGAAAGGTATGAAATTCTAGAGCATTTATACATCTCGTTTCAGAACAATGATGTTAATAATTTTACAAGAAGTAACAACTATCTTATTTTAGAGCGATTCAATGAATCAGCATTTGGAGATTGTGTGAATTATGCGAGATTCATTGACTCTGCGTTCAAACATTATATTTTAAGTGGAAAAGCCCTTTTGTCTGATTTTGAAAAAAAATTCAAAAAGTATGAAGAGATAAATGAGTTGCTTTTGAATTATGATAGTTTCCTTTCATCAATGAAAGAAAGCTACAATCAAGGTTTACCTTTTTCTTCTAAACAGAATGATTATAACAATAAGCTTCTTGATCTAATAAACGATAAAATTAATATTGATATCGGTGATGTCGTTTCTAAAATTAACCTGAATTATTCTGTCGAATATAGAGAAAAGATTTTAAAAGCTAAAGAGTTTAATATTAAAAATGTTGGTAACAACTATACCAAACTTGAAACACTAAATGAAAACTTGAGTGTAATTTTTGCTGAGTCTAATAAAATTATATCTCCAGAGGTAGCTCAACAATATATTGATTTTAAAGAAAATATTTCACTTGAAATAAGTAACTTCAATTACATTAATGAGCATGCCTACAACTAAGGTTGTATTAGTAAACTATAATTAAAGTGAAAATCACTATTATATTTTAATCCAAACTTACGGTTAAGTTGGGTACTTGAACCCATTCTATTTGCTTGCCGAATTCGGTGTAGACTTTGGTTGATTTGCTGTCTGAGTGGCCCATTCGGAATACATCAACGGGGCAAAGGTGGACCGCATCCAAAGCTGATATTGAATACTTAGCTGAAATCAAAGGTATTATCGGTGATGTTATAAGTAACCTCCGCTCATCTCTTGATCTTATATACTGGGAAGTTGTCTCTCCACTAGTTACTAGTGATAAAGAACAAAGACAGATTCAATTTCCATTTAGAGATCATGTCGATGATTTGCATAATGCAATTAATAGAAGTCATGGTAATAAGGTTGGAGATGATTTCAAGGAAGCCATCTTATCCATAAAGCCTTATAAGGAAAATGGCAATAGTATTCTTCATTTAATGCACGAGTTAAATAATACCGGTAAGCATAGGTTTCCAACACCAGTTGCTGATTATAAAACAATGAGTTATGAGACAATTAGTAAAATGATACCAGACTTTCCGCCTATTGGTTCATTGACAGTATCTGGATGTAGAGCTGATGTTATGTGGAGTATTAATCCATCGGAGCTTCTTTTTACTTTTCTTGGTACTTTAACAGATGCTGAAGCAAAAATTTATGAAAGAAAGATTAATTGGCCTATAGATCTAATTTTTAAAATTGATAATTATAAAATAGATAGTGAAGTATTATCTTTGTTGAAAGAAATGTTAACGCAAACTCAAAAAGCGATAAAAAAAATAATTGAGGCTTTAAAAACTGATTATTAACAGAGCAAAATCACTAAAGTTTAAAGTGTAGCATCTAGGAAAGCTTTACGTTCCGAGTTTCGATAAAGTGATTAATGCTCTGCGATTAATTTTATAAACTTCAGTGTTTTCTATGTCGTGTCATGAGCCTTTAATGAGGCATTTTCAAAACTTTGGTTTACATTTTAAGCGGCCGTTAAAATATTCCAGTGATGTTATCGTATATGGTCAGTACAGCAGTTAATGCTGTTAGAAGTACCCATCTACAATTTTTAGAACTCCTGACATCGTTTCTCCCTAAGTATTTTTATTATCTAATCACATAAGCATCGTAATATGCGAATTCAATTTTAGCTACTGCTCAATCTTTATTAGATCTGGCGAATAAATATTTCTTATGCTTAAGGGAGTATTTTTGGAGGAAAGTAAAAACTAATAATACAAATGAGCTTTTAGAAGTTATATTTCAATTTAGTGTAAGTGCAGGATATTAAAGAGGAAATAATGGTCGGTATGGAGAGATTCGAACTCTCGACCCCTGCCACCCCATGACAGTGCGCTACCAAGCTGCGCTACATACCGACGTTGTTTGCAATAGTACGTATATTTTATTAAAAATCAATAAGTGATTGTTTGTTTGCGCGTTTATTGCGCAAATAAGCTAAAAAACTATATTTAAAAGCGCAACTTCATAGGCTTTGTCTTGGCAAAACAGCAAGCTGCCGCAAATCCAACCACCAAACAACAACAGGCCCTAATCTTTATTTAGCCATTGATTGATCGAGTCGTACATTTCATCACGTATGAGCGGTTGAGCTTCTTTATTTGGATGTAATTGATCTCTTTGCATTAAGTTTGGCTTATCTGCCACATTAAGCATAAAAAAGTTAAGTAAATGAGCATTTGTTTTTTCACTTACTTGTGTAAAACTGTCTGTGAACATTTTACTGTAACGCGGCCCGTAATTAGGGGGAATGTAAATTTCCATTAGCGCGACCATAGCATTTTCAGCTTGGCTTTTTTCGATTAAATCCGTTAAGTTGGCCTGCATTTTTGTTACCGGAAAACCACGCAAACCATCATTAGCACCTAGCTCAATAAGCACATGGCTTGGTTGGTATTGCGCGAGTAAGGCATCTAGCCTGCGTAAAGCGCCGCCGGTTGTTTCGCCACTAATACTGGCATTAATTAGCTCTATATTACGCTGCTCTGCATCGTATTTATCTTGTAACAATTTAACCCAGCCTTGCTCTTGTTTAAGTCCATAGGCTGCACTTAAACTGTCTCCAAGTATTAAAATCGTGTTGTCGGCCGCCGCACTAAGTGGTTTGATAACTAAAAATAAAACGAATACAAAACGTAGGATTGAATGAGTCATATGTCAGCGCTTTCTCAATTAAATATTATTCAAGTAAATGGTTTGTCTAAAGTAGTTTCTACCTTCGAAGGTGAGTTGCCCATCCTCAGCGACATCAGCTTTAATGTCAAGCATGGTGAGTCAGTTGCTATTGTGGGCACATCGGGCTCAGGAAAATCCACGTTATTAAGTTTATTAGCGGGCCTAGATACAGCCAGCAGTGGTGAAATTATCCTTGATGGCGAGCCACTTCATAGATTAGATGAAGAGCAACGCGCGGCATTACGAGCTGAAAAAGTCGGCTTTGTATTTCAATCTTTTATGTTGGTACAAAGCTTAACTGCCCTTGAAAACGTGATGCTGCCAGCAGAGCTTGCTGGCGAAAGCGACGCCAAGGAGCAAGCCCTTGCATTGTTAGAAAAAGTAGGGCTAAGCCACCGTATAGATCATTACCCATCGCAACTCTCGGGTGGTGAGCAACAACGTGTGGCTATTGCCCGGGCTTTTATTGGCACACCTAAAATTTTATTTGCCGACGAGCCTTCTGCAAATTTAGACAGTAAAAACGGCAAAATGGTGGAGTCGTTATTGTTTGATTTAAACCAGCAGCACGGCACAACGTTAATTTTAGTAACTCACGATGAAGCACTCGCGCAAAAGTGCCAGCATATTGTACAAATTGAAGCGGGGCAGTTAGTTAAAAACTCAAAAGAGGACGTAGCGAATGTGGGCTAAGTTAGCACTTAAATTATTTGCCCGCGAATTTCGCCGCGGCGAACTAACCGTAATTAGTGCCGCGATTGCGCTTGCAGTACTAACAGTGTTCACGCTGTCTATGGTGACAGAGCGAATAGCACAAAGCATAGCACAAAAAAGTAGTGCGTTTATTGCGGCTGATAGAGTGCTAGCCAGTGCCCACAAATTAGATACGGCGTTTATTAATAAAGCCAAACAAGAAAACTTACAAACTGCGCAAATGGTCTACTTTGATACCATGTTATTTGCCAACGACGAGATGCAGTTTACCTCGGTAAAAGCGGCATCAAACGAATACCCGTTAAAAGGCGAATTAAAAGTTAAATCATCGTTGCTTGGCGAAACGCAAGTAGCCCAGGGCGGACCAAAGCCTGGTAATGTGTGGCTAAGTGAATCGGTTTTTTACAGCTTAAATATTGATATTGGTAGCCAAGTAGAGCTAGGTGCTGCCGTATTCAATGTAGAAAAAGTGGTAGTTGAAGAGCCTGATGCCCCGTTTAATGTATTTTCGAGTAGTCGCAGAGTACTCATAAATATTGCTGATGTTGCAAAAACAGAAGTGATACAACCTGGCAGCCGAGTGAACTACCGCCAATTGTATGCAGGCGATGAGTCAGACATAACGCGGTTTTATGAGTGGTTAAAGCCACAAATGGCCGAAAATCAACGCTGGTACGGCGTCAAAGACAGGCAATCGCCTATATCAAATAGCTTAAACCGAGCAGAAAGTTTTTTATTACTAGCTGGCTTACTGGGCATTATTTTAGCCACAGTTGCCATTGCTGTGTCGGCAAAGCGTTATTGTGAGCGCCAATACGACCCCGTAGCTATGATGAAAACCCTTGGCGGAAGCCGCGCATTAATTCGTAAAATTTACTTTATGCATTTACTCATGGTTTGCACTATGGCGGTTATCATTGGCTTAGCCATAGGTTACGGTTTACAAGAAATTGCCACCGGGTATTTAGCAAAAAGCATGGATATGAGTTTACCTGCAGCGGGTTTTAAACCTTGGCTGGTGGCCATTAGCACAGGTGTTATATGTGCAGTTATGTTTTCTATTAAGCCACTGCTTGATTTATTTGATATTCCACCGCTTAGAGTATTGCGCCGTAATTTAGGCGACAGACTAGCCGTAAGCCGTGTGCACTTAGGTTTAAGTGCCCTTACGGTGTTTTTATTAATGTGGTTATTTAGTAACAACATTAAAATAACGCTTATTTTGTTTGTTTCTACACTGGCTCTGATTGCGGTGTTGTTTGTTATTTCAAAATTAATTTTTGGTGGTGGCCGTAAATTAGGCTTAAAACCAGGTAATAGCTGGTCGTTAGCTATTGCTTCAATACAAAAGCGTGCCAACGTAAATGCGGTGCAGCTTATTAGCTTTTCGTTGGCGATAAAATTGCTGCTGTTTTTGATTGTACTTAAAAATGACATGATCTCAGATTGGCAGTCTCAATTACCCGCCGATGCACCAAATGCATTTTTAGTTAATATTACGCAAAACGAACTTGAGCCTGTAAACAATTACCTAGCAGAAAACGATATTTTAGTATCTGATTTTTACCCGACCATTCGTGGGCGCGTAAATGCGGTAAATGGCGAGCTTGTTGCGCGTAAAGTATCGTTGCAAGATAACGAGAAAAAAGATGAAGAAGCACGTTCAGGCATCGGCCGTGAGCTTAACTTAACGTGGCTTGAAAACGTGCCAGCCCAAAACGAAATTGTGCAAGGACAGTGGTTTGGCGAAGGCGCGGTGGGTGAAGCATCGGTTGAGGAATCAATGCTGGAGCGTTTAGATGTAGAAATAGGCGACACTTTAACATTTCTAATTGGTGCGCAATCATTTGACGCTAAAATAACTAGCGTACGTAAAGTAAACTGGGCTACGCTAAAACCTAACTTTTTTATTATTTTAAGCCCCGACGTGCTAAAAGATTTTCCGGCAACGTATATTTCATCTGTGCGTATAGAGCCTGAGCAAAAGAAAGCGTTTAGCCAGTTACTGCGCACGTATCCAACCATTACCGCCATTGATGTAGATAACTTTGTAAAGCAAATTCAATCAACCATTGAGCAGGTGTCGTTAGCGATTGGCTTTGTGCTTGCTATTGTGGTGTTGTGTGGTGCATTAGTGCTTATATCGCAGGTGCAAGCGAGCCTAGGTGAGCGAATGCAAGAAATTGTAATACTGCGAACTTTAGGCGCCAAAGGGCGATTAATAAAAAATGCGACCCTTTATGAGTTTTTGCTATTAGGTGGTTTAGCTGGGTTTGTAGCCGCATTATTTAGTGATGTAGCTTTGCTAATTGTTCAGCAGCAAATGTTTGACTTAGCTGGTAAGCTGCACCCTGAAATATGGCTAATAGGGCCGGTATCGGGCGGGGTGTTTGTGGCGGCGCTTGGCTACTTAATGATTGCCCGTAAACTTAAACAAAATACCCAAGGCTTAGTACGTGCTTTAGCCTAAGCCATAACTTTTAACGCTAAACGCCCGCACTAAGTTGCGGGCGTTTTTGTTTTTACTCGCCACTGGTAATTTATACAGTGCTCTGGCATTATTACCGTTATTGAAAAACAACAATAATGAGTGTGCTGTTTGGCCATTATTTTAGGGATAGACCCAGGTTCACGTTTAACGGGTTATGGTGTAGTTGCTCACCAAGGTGCTAAATTTACCTATTTAGGCAGTGGGTGTATAAAATTAGCTGAGCATGAGTTCCCCATACGATTAAAAATGATCTACCAAGGGATCACACAAATAATAGAGCAGTTCTCGCCCGAAACCTTTGCAATAGAAAAAGTATTTATGGCGCATAACCCGGATGCAGCGCTAAAGCTAGGCCAAGCCCGAGGCGCGGCTATTGTGGGCGCCTCTATGGCCGACTTACCCGTATTTGAATACTCAGCACGGCAAATTAAACAAGCCGTGGTAGGTAATGGCGGCGCCGATAAGTCGCAAGTACAACACATGGTCAAAAATATTTTAAAATTACCAGGTACACCGCAAGCCGATGCGGCCGATGCACTTGCTATTGCAATATGTCATGCTCACTCAGAACAAAATTTAATCAAACTAGCGGGTAGCGCCAGCAAAACCGTTAGAGGACGTTTAAGGAAATAAATATGATTGGCCGTTTAAATGGCATTTTAGTTGAAAAGCAGCCGCCCGAAATTTTATTAGAAGTAAGCGGCGTAGGCTACGAAGTACAAATGCCCATGACCTGTTTTTACGACTTACCCAATGTTGGCGAAAACGCCATTGTGTACACGCATTTTGTAGTACGCGAAGACGCACAACTATTATTTGGCTTTAATAATAAAACCGAGCGTGCGCTTTTTAGAGAATTACTAAAGGCAAATGGCGTGGGGCCTAAACTCGGCTTAGCGATTTTGTCGGGCATGTCGGCGCAACAATTTGTAAGTTGTGTAAACAACGAAGATGCCACAACCTTGGTTAAATTACCGGGTGTGGGTAAAAAAACCGCTGAGCGTTTAGTGCTTGAAATGAAAGACCGCTTAAAAGATTGGGGTAATGATTTATTTACGCCATTTAGCGATAATGCCGTAATAGAGCCTGCTTGCGATGCAACTATTGCCAATAATGCCGCTGACGATGCCGTATCGGCACTTGTTGCGTTAGGTTATAAATTGCCACAAGCGCAAAAAGCAGTAAAATCGGTAAGCAAACCCGATATGTCTACTGAGGTTCTTATTAAAGAATCTTTAAAATCAATGTTGTGAGTAACCCATGATTGAAGCTGATCGTTTAATTGACGCGAGCGAAAAAACCAACGAAGACACCATAGACCGCGCAATAAGGCCCAAGCTTTTAGCCGACTACAAAGGTCAGCCGCATGTTAAGCAGCAAATGGAAATATTTATAGAGGCTGCCCGTAGCCGTGGTGAAGCGCTCGATCATCTATTAATATTTGGCCCGCCAGGCTTAGGTAAAACCACGCTTGCTAATATTGTCGCCAACGAGCTTAATGTAAGTATTAAAACCACCTCAGGGCCAGTGCTTGAAAAAGCCGGCGACCTTGCTGCACTGCTTACCAACCTTGAAGAGGGCGATGTACTGTTTATTGATGAAATACACAGACTCAGCCCACAAGTTGAAGAAATCCTTTACCCCGCGATGGAAGATTATCAACTCGACATTATGATTGGTGAAGGCCCAGCAGCACGCTCTATTAAATTAGACTTACCGCCGTTTACGCTTATTGGCGCAACCACACGTGCAGGTTCTCTTACCTCACCACTAAGAGACCGTTTTGGCATAGTGCAGCGCTTAGAGTTTTATTCTATTGCTGATTTATCATATATAGTGGGGCGCTCAGCGCATTATTTAGATTTACAAATGTGCGATGATGGAGCCACCGAAATTGCAAAGCGCTCGCGAGGCACACCGCGCATAGCTAACCGTCTATTGCGCCGTGTACGCGATTACACGCAAGTAAAATCTGATGGCACTGTGAATGCCTCGGTTGCCGAGCAGGCGTTAGATATGATTGACGTAGATAAAAGCGGGTTTGATTACATGGACCGTAAATACTTACTTGCCATTATCGAAAAATTTATGGGCGGACCTGTAGGGCTAGATAATTTAGCCGCCGCCATCGGCGAAGAAAAAGAAACCATTGAAGATGTAATTGAGCCGTTTTTAATTCAACAAGGCTTTATACAGCGCACACCGCGCGGGCGAATTGTGTCAGACAATGCGTACCATCACTTTGGTTTACTCCCTAAACAAGATTAACCTCATTTAGCCCGTTACAGTCAATGTAGCGGGTTGTACCTACCCTTAATTGTAAAATTTTCTTAATAGTTAATCAGCTTTCATCCACTTTGTTGCAAATGTAACCAATAAATTAAATTCATTTTGTAATTCACTTAACGTTAAGACTGGCGTGGCTATGCTGCGTACCATTGAATTTATCACGGCACTTATTTGCTACTTTTTGAGAGCTTAAAAGTGTGGTTATTTAAATTAAGTACATTGTATTTTTATAAAGAGACTTACTGACATCTTAAATTAGGCTGATATAAGTTTTTTTAGTGAGAAGCTTTTAGCGAAAACGCGGCTTTTAGAAATGCGCTTTTATTCAGTATTCAGGTTAAGTAAGAAGCGCGAAAGTTTAGGCAAAAAAAAGCCCGCATATAATGCGGGCAAACAACAAGTTGAAGGAAGTAATCCAGGGAACTACGTTTTACTTAATTAGGTTTTATCCAAAAAGAGTAAAACAATGTAATACGATTAAAAATCCTATTACTAAGAACTTGGCTTAATGAAAAATCTTTCATTCAGTGCGTAAGCTCGGTATGGGAGAATAATACGGAATATGTGCTTTTTGTTCAAACTAGAAAATTTAAAATTTCAGATAAAAAAAACTAATCTGATGAATTTTTTAGTTGTTCGAAACTTGTGCGTTAATTATTCGTTAACTTTATAAGCTGCTGAAAATTAATAAATAATTGGTGTGAGCTGTATTGTTACACTATTAGTTAAATTAGTACATGCACAATGACATGAATAGCTTTTGCGTGCTTATGCACTTTTTATGAATAAACGCAGCATTTTATCAAGTTTTCTGCGTATATTTACGCACTTTTATTGTATTTAGTTGTACTTTACTTAGCGTGGCAGTCGCGTTTTAGAAACAAACAAGTGATTAACCGTATGTTTAACGTTTTTTGTTGCCAATTCATAGCAATACCGTTGTCAGTAAACTCTTGACTCGATACACTAGATGCAACTTATGGCCGTTACAATGGTCTTATTTACATAAAATAACCAAATTGACGTTTTTTGAAATTATTTAGGAGTTTAACGTGGGATCAGGGCTTAACTTTTTAGATCTAATTCTAGAAGCCAGTTTGCTTGTGCAGTTAGTTATGCTAGCACTTGTAGCAATGTCTGTAATGTCATGGGCAATTATTTTTCAGCGCAAAAAAGCAATTAGCGATGCCTTGTCTGATGCAAAAAAATTCGAACAAAAATTTTGGTCAGGTATCGACTTAAGCAAATTATACAACGAAATTTCATCACGCAGTGGCCAATCTCATGGTATTGAAGCGTTATTTACATCAGGCTTTAAAGAATTTGCGCGCCATAAAAAGAACACATTTCAAAGCGCAGGCATTGTTATGGAAGGTACGCATCGTTCAATGCGTGTGGCTCTATCGCGTGAAATTGAAAAACTAGAATCGAGCTTATCGTTTTTAGCGACAGTAGGTTCAATTAGCCCATATATCGGCTTATTCGGTACGGTGTGGGGTATTATGAATGCCTTTATTGCACTAGGTGAAGTTAAACAAGCAACTTTACAAATGGTAGCGCCAGGTATTGCTGAGGCACTTATTGCAACAGCAATGGGTTTATTTGCGGCTATTCCGGCTGTTATTGCGTATAACCGCTTTGCTAATAAAGTTGAAAAACTAGAATCACACTACATCAACTTTATGGAAGAATTTGCCAATATTTTACACCGTCAAGCAGCTACCCAAATAGAGACTAAAGCGAATGTATCAGCGTAAGAAGCGCCGTCCGGTCGCAGAAATTAATGTAGTACCTTACATTGATGTAATGTTGGTATTGCTAATTATATTTATGGCAACAGCACCGCTTATTACTCACGGTGTAAAAGTTGATTTACCAAAAATGGAAGAGTCGGATTTAGTTGACACTAAAGACACGCCACCCATTATTGCCTCTATTGACTCTGCAGGTAAGTACTATGTAAGCATAGGAACTGATCCAGAGGAGCCAATGGAAGCACTGGATGTGGCAGCGGTTATTAAGCTTCAGCTAATGAAAAACCCTGATGTACCAGTAATGATTAAAGGCTCTGGTAAGGTTTCGTACCAAGAAGTATTGTTATTAATGGACTTTTTAAAGAATGCTGGCGTACCATCTGTGGGTTTAATGACAGAATCCTTTGAGGGGAAACAGTAGTAACATGAATAGTTCTATAATCAAGTCAGTGCTTTTACATTTAGGTTTGGGGGGCTTTTTGTGGGCAACTGCGAATATACACCCTCCAGCACCTAAAGTAATGGAAGTGACGCTTAATTCGGCTATTCCTGAGCCTGATAATGCAGTGTCTGCGGTCACTGTAGATCAAAAGCAAGTTGAGCAAAAAATTGCCGAGTTGCAAAAAAAAGAAGACGCTAAAAAACGTGCTGAAGATAAGCGCATTCGCGACTTAGAGCGCAGAGCCGCCAATGCACGTAAACAACGTGAAGCCGAAGCCCGTAATATTAAAAAGCTAGAGCAACAGCGTAAAGCAAAAGAGAAAGAAAAAGCACAAGCTGAGGCTGAAGCTAAAAAAGCGCGTGAAATTGAACAAAAAGAACGTGCTAAGGCAAAACAAGCCGAAAAGCAAAAGCAAGAGGCTGAAAATGCAGCCAAAGCGGCTGCAGATAAGCGTAAAGCAGAAGAAGAGGCACTGAAAAAAGCCGAAGCAGAGCGTAAAAAACGTGAAGCAGAAGCCAAAGCGCGTGCCAAAGAAGCCGAACGCAAACGTCAGCAAGCGCTGCAAGAGCAAATGCTGCAAGAACAACTTGCAAAAGAGCAGGCTGCACGTAGTAAAATACGCCAACAGCAAGTAGTAAGCGAAGTTGATAAGTATAGAGCCTTAATTATGGCGCGTATTCAGCAAAACTTACTGATTGATGAAAAAATGAAAAATCAACAGTGCCGAGTAAATATTCGTCTTGGGTTTAATGGTTTAGTCACGCAGGTTAAATCGTTAGGGGGTGATAAGTTAGTGTGTGAAGCAGCACTTAGAGCTGTGCGCATGGCCGACACATTACCTGTATCTAAAGACAAAGATGTATTCGAGCAACTTAAGAATATTAATTTAACAATCAAGCCAGAATTTTAAAGGAATGATATGTTCAGCAAAATTAAAATAGCCTTTGTAGTTATATTATTAGGGTTTCAGGGTGTGGCAAATGCGGCACTTGAAATTGTAATAACTGAAGGTGTAGACGGCGCACGTCCTATTGCCATCGTGCCTTTTAAATACAATGGTGTTGGCCCAATTCCGCAAAAATTGAGCGATGTTATTGCTGCCGATTTAATGCGCAGTGGTAAGTTTAAACCGGTAGATGTAGCACAAATGCCGCAACTTCCTAATAAAGATGGCGATATAGACTACGCAGCTTGGGTAAACCAAGGTGTAGAAGCGGTTGTCGTTGGCGAAGTTGATCAGCAAACTGATGGACGTTACCTAGTACGCTACGAATTGGTAGATGTGATACGTGGGCAAATTACCGGCGGCCAAACGCAAATGATGAGCAACGGTAAACTTGTAAAAAGCCAAGACCACATTTTAGAAGCACGTGAAAGCGTAATTGGTGAAAGTGGCTTTCGCCGTTATTCACACCGCATAAGCGATGTAGTCTACGAAAAGCTAACCGGTGAAAAAGGCGCGTTTTTAACTAAAATTGCGTATGTAATTGTACGCGAAGATCAACCAAAACCTTACCAGTTAGTGGTTGCCGACTACGATGGCTTTAACGAGCAAGTATTATTGCGCTCAAAAGAGCCGTTAATGTCACCAGCTTGGTCACCAGATGGTACTAAGCTTGCGTATGTAACGTTTGAAAACCGCCAAAGCCAAATTTACATTCAAGATCTCTACTCAGGTAAGCGTGAACTGATTACAAGCTACCGTGGTATTAACGGTGCACCGCAGTTTTCACCAGATGGGAAAAAAATGTTATTGGTGCTTTCTAAAGACAAAACAGGTGCAACCGAAGTGTATGTTTTAGATTTAGCAACACGTAAAGAAACACGCCTTACACGCCACCGTAGTATAGATACTGAACCATCTTGGTACCCAAATGGCCAGGATATTGTGTTTACATCTGAAAGGGGTGGTAATGCCCAGATTTATAAGTTAAATTTAAGAACTGGTAGGTCACAACGATTGACCTTCGACGGCGATATGAACCTAGCGGGTTCTATAACGCCAGATAGTAAAGAATTAGTGATGGTTAACCGTACCAACGGGCAGTACCATCTTGCTAAGAAAGAGCTGGCTACAGGTGCGTTTCAAGTATTAACACGAACTCGCCTTGATGAATCTCCGAGCATAGCGCCAAACGGCTCGATGATCATATATAGCACGCTTCATAATAATAAACAGGTACTCGCGCTGGTATCGATGGACGGTCGCTTTAAAGCACGTTTACCCGTGCTAGACGGACAAGTAAAGGCACCAGCTTGGTCGCCATATTTACAGTAATATTTGCTGGTTTACTCAAAATAGGAATCTACTCAATGCAACTTAACAAAGTACTTAAAGGCCTGCTAATCGCTGTGCCAGTAATGACATTAGCCGCTTGTAGCTCATCTTCAGATATTGATGAAGGCGCAGCTAACCAATCAAACCAAAGTGCAGTTGAGCAATCAACAAACACGGACACAGTTGAAGTAGCAACAATTTCACCTGAACAACAAGCAGAAGAGCAACTTCGTCAAAAGTATGAAGCGCTTCGTCAAGAGCAAATCATTTACTTTGACTTCGACAAAGCAACTGTTGAGAACAAGTACGCAGAATTACTTCGCGCACATGCTGAGTTTTTAGTTCAAAACCCTTCAGTAAAAGTATTAATTGAAGGTCACGCTGATGAGCGCGGTACGCCTGAGTACAACATTGCACTAGGTGAGCATCGTGGTCAAGCTGTAGAAAAATACCTACAAAGCTTAGGTGTTTCTGCTAGCCAAATGTCAGTAGTTAGCTACGGTGAAGAGAAACCAATGGTTAAATCTCGCACTGAGTCAGCTTTCGCTAAAAACCGCCGTGCGGTACTAGTTTACTAAGATAAGAGATATTATGAAGCCGAAAATTATTTTGGCAGCCATGATATTGAGCGGGAGCACCCAAGTTTTGGCTGCTCCCGCTCCTGTTTCAGAAGCTGCAAGTTCACAGTCGAGCATAGAGAAGCGTTTAGCATCACTAGAAAACATGATGCAGTCGCGAAACTTATTACAAGTTGAATTACAGCAACAACTTAACCTGCTTCAAGATGAAGTAAGCCAAATTCGCGGTGTTACTGAAGAGCAAAGTTATAAACTTGAAAAAGTACTTCAGCGCCAGCGTGAGCTTTATCAAGAAATAGAAAACCGCGTAAGCCAAGCGTATACACAACCTGCTGCTGCGCCTGCAACCGATTACACGCAATCGAGTGACGCACAAACCTATAGCAGTGACTTATCTGAAAACGAGGCGTATGAGCGTGCAGTAGCGCTAATAATGAAAGATAAACGCTACGACCAAGCTATTCCTGAGTTTCAAACATTTTTAACAACCTATCCTAATTCTGTGTATGCCTCTAATGCACATTATTGGCTTGGGCAGTTGCTAACCATTAAAAATGATGGTGTAAAAGCAAGTGAGCATTTTAAAGTGGTGGTTAATGAGTTTCCTAACTCAAACAAACGACCAGATGCCATGTTAAAATTAGGCACGCTTTTACAAGAGCAAGGCCAAAATCAAGAGGCACAAAAAATATTGGGTGATCTAATTAACCAATATCCAAGTACAACTGCTGCAAAACTTGCAACCGAGCGTTTAGCTAATTAGGGCGCATTTAAGCGGTGTATTTAAAGCTCAAACTACATAGAAATACTCGGCGAATCTTGTATTTGCATGTAGTTTGAGCACAAACGCTTTAATTTTGCTCACCTAGGCATAAAAACTGAAAAAAAGAGACATTTTCGGTTGCACTCATTTTATAAATAAGTATTATAAGCGCCCGCAGCAAACGAATGGTTACCCCACTCAAAATGCGGCAAAAAGAGCGGGTCATTAGCTCAGT